>JBIKNV010000075.1:0-9679 GCA_044358475.1 Pirellulales bacterium
GTCGGCTGCGCCGTAGCATGAGCACGCTCGTCGATGCCGGTATGGTCGCCGATACGCCCGACCGCCAACTATGGAGGATCTCCCTGCAGGTTGCCAATTTCACGGCCGAGCGGCAACAGGCTTTCGAGGCGGCTGTTCAGAGCACCGTGGAGGACTCCGTCGCTGCGCTCGACGTGCCGCCACCGTCGGCGACGGTGTGCACCGGTGGCGTGCCGCTGGTCATCGCCGCCCAGCATGAACTGCTCGACGCCCTCCTGGAGAGCTTTGGCCTGGCATGTGTGACGATCGTCGTCGTCCTGGCCATGTTTCTCGGCAGTACGACCGCCGGCATGTTGGCAATGATTCCCAACATCCTGCCGCCGATATGCGTGTTTGGCCTGTTGGGCTGGCTCGGTCGGCCGCTCGACGTGGGCGGGATGATGACTGCAAGTGTGGCCCTGGGCATCTCGGTCGACGACACGGCGCACCTGCTCACCTGGTTCAAGCGGGCAGGCGGGTGTAAGACCGCGACGGTTCGGGACCGGATCGACGAGGCACTCACCCGATCGGCGGCTCCGATTCTCCGCTCGTCGGTGATTCTGGGGGTGGCGTTCGCCGTGTTCGCCTGCTGCGACTTCGCGCCGATCGCGCAGTTCGGCTTTCTCTTGGTTTCACTGCTCACCCTGGCCCTCGCCGGAGACCTCGTGCTGCTGCCGGCCCTTCTCGCCGGACCCGCTGGAGGTCTCTTTGGTCGAGGCATGGAGCAGGATCACGCCGCCGATGATGAGCAGCGTGCCGGCGAGCTTTGACCAGGCGACGCTCTCGCCGAAGATGATGATCCCAAAAACGGTGACCAGCGCGGTTCCCACGCCGGCCCATACCGCATAAGCCGTGCCCACCTCGAGCCGCTTCATGGAGATCGCCATCAGCACGAACGTGGAGACATAGAACACCACGACCCCAAGAACCGGCAGCAGCCGCGCCATGCCGTTGGAGAGCTTGAGGCACAGCGTGCCCGCAACCTCCAGAAGGATCGCGATGATGAGAATCAACCAGGGGTTCAGCGTATTCATGCCTGGATCCTTCTGGTCAGTGATGAGAGAGCCCTGTCTGGGGCGGCTGGCGGTTCATATCGGCCAGAGCCGCTAGCAGGTTCCGAGCACCCAGTCGCCCATGGCCTTGATTGACGGGTCGGGCTGGCCAGGATGGGGCAGCAACGGCGATAGTGTCGGGGTCGTGTGGCATGGGCAAAGGCGTTGATGGGAGCAATACCCTAACATGCAGAAGATCGACCAGAATACGGCATCCGCCACGAGCGACCAGCGTTCGGCTGCGGCGGCGCTCGTCGTGTTGGCCGTGCTCGCGGTCGGTGCCGTGGTCACATACCTCGGGCCGGTCTTGAAGCCGTTTCTCCTGGCTGTATTTCTGTATTACGTCGCCCACTTCGGCGTCAACACGCTCATCCGTCTGGGCCTTGGGCAGCGGGCCGCCTCTATCGGCCTGCTGCTCCTGCTCCTGCTCGCCTCGACGCTCATCGGCCAGCTTGTGTATCGGGAGGCTATTACCTTCCGAACCAAGTGGCCCGACTATGAGCGGAAGATCGCCCGGCTCATCGATACCCTGCCGCAACTCGACGATTTCGTTCCCTGGTCGGCCGACGCGGTCGATGGCGACACGCCGCCTCCGCCCCTGGCACCGGGAGCCGATGAGGCGGGAGCCGGCCCCGCGCCCGGTCGACCAGATGACGGCCTCTACACCGACATGTTCCGTGGCGCATCGAAGCAGGCAATTGACTACATCTTCGAGCACGGCCTCGAATGTGCCGAGGTGTTCAGCTTGGTGCTCGTCTACCTCGTCTTTCTGTTCATGGGGAGCCGGCGTCTTCCCGGCAAGATCGCCCGAGCGTTTCCCGGAGAACGCGGTGAGAAACTGCTGCAGATCGGCACCGGCATCGCCGAATCGATGGAGCGGTTCATGACGGTCAAGACGATCGTCGGCCTGGGCATGGGAGTGACGGCGGGGCTCATTGCGGCCGTCATCGGGCTCGACTACTGGCTGTTGTGGGCCTTCGTGTTCTTTGCCGCCAATTACATCACCTACATCGGCAGTATCGCCGCCTGCATCCCGCCGATCCTCCTCGGATTTGTGTCACTCGAGACGACGGGAGCGGCGGTTCTGCTCTCCGCGCTGCTCATCGTCAACCGGATAGTGTGGATCGACTTCGTCGAGATCAGGATGTCGGGGCAGCAACTCAATCTCGACCCCACGCTCATGTTTCTCTGGCTGGCCTACTGGGGCTGGGTTTGGGGGGGGCTCGGCCTCCTGCTGGCCTACCCCATGCTGGCAGCCGTCAAAATCGTGCTCGCGCACGTGAAGGGTGCCGAAGGCTGGGCGATCCTACTGAGCGAGGAGTGACCGCGTTCAGTCCAGATCGTTGCCGACAACCCGCGGAGCAGGCTTCGCGGGGGGAGCGGTCGGGGCAGGGGGTTTTTCACCAGCACGCACGCCGGCGAAGTATTCGCGGTTAAAAGTATTCTCCGCGATTGGCTCCCAGCCCGCAGGCCAGCCTTGAGCGGCATCGTTGCCGGGCATCGTCCAGGTGTCGGTGAAATTACGAACTTCCAGGTACGTCTCGAAGGCATCCGGCTCGACCATGTAGCGAATGTAGTAATAGGGGTTCTTGCTGCTGGCGATCTCGAAGAGAATTTTGTTGAAATCGCCACTTTTTGAGGCTGCACTATTGATCCGCTCGCCGGCATTTTCTTTCGGCGTGAGTGCGAGGTTGACATTTGGCCCAACCCGCTTCATCGAGATCTCAAAGTCGTCGTAGCCCCGCAGGTTCAGCGGCTTCTCTTGAGCCTCCTTCACGATCGCGTCGGCAATCTCCTCGTACGACTTGTAGAGCTCAGGGTTGGGAATGAGCCAGCCGTCCTTGTCAGAAGCGATCTTCAAGGATTTGAGCGTGCGGACAAACCACCGCTCGAGGTTCGGATCGTTCTTCCACGACAGTCCCGTGATCGGGAACGGGATGACCCGATCGCGGCGACAAAGCACAAATAATGGCTGCAGCGTCTTGAGCTCGGGTTCACCCTTCGCATTGGGAACGAACATGAACGACGGCTTGGGTGTCGGCAGCCGCACCTCCTTGACCGGAGGTGCTTTCGGGGCGCGGGTCTCCTTCAGCTCGGTCATGAGAGCTATCCGCTGCACCTCCGCCTTGCTGCTCTTTTCCTCGAGCTCGGCGATCAGCTTGTGGAGCCCGTCGATCTGCGCCATCACCTCCGCCTTCTTGGCTTCAGCCTCCTGCCGCTGTTTCTCGGCAGCCGCCGTCTCCTTCTTGGCCAACTCCTCGATTTTCTGCAGCTCGTCCTTGAGTGTCTCGAGCTCCTTCTCCGGATCACCAGCCTGGAGCTTCTTCTCCCGCTGGATGAGCTTTTCGATTTTTTTCAGTTCGCGAGCCACCTCCGCGGCGTGCTGCTCAGCCTTTTCCCGCTCTTCTGGAGTAATTTTCTTTTCGTATTCCTCAACAATCTGGCGAGCCGCATCCTGGCTCGAAAGCTGCACGGCCACGAGCACGATCACCAGGATCCCCACGACGTTCGTGAGCGCGTCGAGCAACGAGTCCATGTTGCCGCTGGTCGCCGAGGTTTTGTTGCGTCGTCGTGCCATGGGTTTACTCCGTGCTCATCAGCCCCGCACACCAGAGAAGTCGAGCACTCCCTCTCCCGGGAGCGGTACTGCCCCATAGAGCTTCCGCACCTGCAGCGGACTGTCGGGGTTTTTGGGATCGATCGGGCTCTTGAGTTTAGCCTCATTGGCTTTCTGAAACGCGTCAAATCGTGCTCTGACAGTGTTGTAGACAGCGAGTGAGTCGGGCCTCATCAGGAAGGTGACGATCGCTGCCTCGTCGGCGAGCACGGCTGCAATGAGCCTGCCGAGAGCCTCGTCCTTCGGGATGGTGTCGTTCTTGATCACCACCGGCTGCTTCTCAGGCCACAGCGGCTGGTCGGGGTAGATCACGAGGCCGTCTTTGTTGATCTCGACAAAAACCGCCTTCGAGGGGGCGCCTCCCGCAAGCCCGGCGATCTTGCCAGGCAAAAGAGAGATTGACTGATCCGGCTTTTTTTGCTTCTCAGCGATGTCGGCCTTGATCTTGGTGGCGTCCGCCTCCAAAGCCCGCAGCTTATCCTCGAGCAGTTTCTTCTCCTGGAGGAGGGCGGGATCGATCTTGGGGGGCGTCTTGGGGATTTTCGCAACTTGGCTACGGGCCTCCTGCAGCTTTTCCTCGGCAGCCTCGACCTGCTCCTCGATCTCTTCGAGTTCGACGCTGGTGCTGGCGGTCTCCTTCCGCAGCGCCTCGAGTTGCTTCTCAAGCTTCTCGATCTGCTGCTCCTGCTCTTTCACCTTGACGAGTTTGGCCTCGTACTCGGCAGCATCGGCCACGGGCTTGGTGTCGACCTGTTCCAGGACGACCGCCGTGATGATCAGGATGAGGTTGCCGATCACGCAGGCCAGGATGTCGAGAAACGGGAAGAGCGACACTTCCTGCTTCTTCTTCGCTCGCCTCGCCATCGCCGCGGATTCCCCTTCACGCCGTCAGATGCCGGTTACCGGACCGACCGTTTAGGATCGATACTTGATATTGCCGTTCGTGCCGGCCTTCGGCTTGCCGCCACCACCGAAACCGAACCAGCCCCGCGGCTTCATTTCGACAGTCACCGTCTTCCCGTCAAGTTTCTGCAGTGTCTCCGAAAGGCCGGAGAGCCCGTGCTGCAGCGTGGTGGAGAAAGACTTCACCTGCTCGGCGGCCTGCGTCATCACCTGGGTGGCCCGCTCGCGGGCCGCTTCGGCGTCGACGGCGATTGCGGTCAACTCATCGCGACTGTGCGTCAGAACAGCGTTGAGCTGGGCGGCTTGATCGGCATGCTTGGCATGCATGGCGTCCGTCACCTGTAGCCAGCCAGCCTCGACCTTTCTGCCGATCTGCTCGCCAACACCATCAAGTTGGCCGACGAACCGGCCCAGCATGGCCTCGGTCTGGGCCATCCGCTCGGTCTCACGTTCATCAATTTGCTTCCACGAGTCGAGCAGATCAGCCGCGACGGTGCTGCCCAGCGATTTGAGCTGCGTACCCCAGGACTCCAACTCGGCACGGTGCGCGGTCAGGGCCGCATTGACCACCTCCTGGATGTCGATGCGGTTGGCCGCATGGCCGGACGCCTGCTGCTCTGGCCCGCCACGGCCATCCTCGAGCCGCCGCAGCAGATATTCGTTGGTGTATTCGTCCACCTCGCCAATCACGTCGCCCTCCATCTTTTGGAGGGCTGTCACGGGAAAGGTGAGCATCATCGCCATCGACAGGGCGACGAGCGTGGTGTCAAAGGAGGTGCCGAGGCCACCAGTGATGTTCTTGAGACCCGCTTTCAGCGAATCCATGTCGCTCGACGAACTGAGTGTGTCGGTGAATCCGCCCACGGCGGAACTCACGCCGATCACCGTGCCGAGAAACCCGAGAATCGGAATCGCCCAGATGAAGACGTGAAACAGCGCGTAGCTCGAGTCGACACTTCCCGCGTCGAGATCCGATTGGCTCGAGAGCATTGTTGCGGTGTCAGCCGCGCTTCGCCGTGACCGAAAATGCTCAAGACCGCGAACACAGCGAGTGACCAGAAAACTTCCGACGGCGTCTCGCGGCAGCTCACTGATGTACTTCAGAAAGGCATCGAGATTCTTCGTCGTGATCTTTTCGCCGATGTCTGCGGGAAGCACATCGAACAAGAGTGCTCGCCGCTGTCGACGAATCTTGAAATATTTTCCGATCAGCATGCCAATCGCCCAGAAAAACAGAAATACCTCCGCATAGGGCACCCAGAGGCCACTCGCCATCGTGACGGTCTCGGTGCACATGAAGAGACGCCCGAGGTAAGACCGCTGGGCCGGTGTGCCGGCGAATGGCCAAAGAATCAGGTAAAAGACCACCGTGGCGGCGATGCCGAAAAGAAAATACGCTCCCACGTTGACATCGGTGCTGGCCGTCACAGAGAGCACCTGCGAAACAGGCGGCGACGCCGGTTCGCTCTTCTGCTGCCCGCCACCCGGCCCGAAGCCCAGGGAGGCGGCGGCACCCGATGGCGTCGCAGCCCTCTCTTCCTCCGGCGTTGCTGGCCGCTGCACCGTGATCGTGCCGCGACAGTGGGGGCACCGGGCATTGCTGCCGATCAACTCATCGCGAACCTTGAGGGTCTTCTGGCAATGGGGGCAGGCAATCGAGAAAAACATGTTCCGTCATCCAAAGAAAGGGGGCATGCGGTTCAGCCACCGCGTCCTACCCGTCGGCCTTTGAGTGTAGCCCAGCCGAGGGGCAGATCGCAATTGTCCGCGGGGCGTCGTCTCTGGATCATCGCTGGATCGGCGTCGTACGCAAGATCGGAGTTTCCTCCCAGGCTGCCGTGTCGGTGGCCGGATCATACGTGAGCACGCGGTGGGCACTCCCGGGGGCAGGCGGCACGTCGATTGCCGGAAGCCAGCGTCTGTGCTCCGCGAGCACGTTCGCATGATCTGCCCGACCGGCGAGGTTGTGCCATTCATGTGGATCTTGCTCCATGTCATAGAGCTCCTCACTGCCGTCGGCATACCGGATATACCGCCACCGCTCGCTGCGGATGGCATGGTTTCCTTGATTGTGGGTCGTGATCGCCGGCCGCTCCCTCGGTGCAGCAGCGTCCTGCAACTGCGGCACGAGGCTCACCCCCTCGAGGTCGTCCCGTGGCGGCAAGCCCGCCAGTTCCACGAGCGTCGGGTAGATGTCGAGCAACTCCGCGGACTGCGTGCATTGCTGCCCTGCCGCTACGCCCGGCCCTACGAAGATCAGCGGCACCCGCGTGCTGCGCTCCCAGAGCGAGTTCTTCCCGGTGATGGCTTTCTCGCCCAGATGCCAGCCGTGGTCGCTCCACAGCACCACGATCGTATCGTCGCCGTGGCCTGACGCATCGAGAGCCGACATCACCCGCCCGATCTGCGCATCGACGAAACTCGTGCAGGCGAGATAGCTCCGAACGAGGTTTCGCCACTGCCGCATCCCCTGCAACTGGCTCAGCCGTGGCTCGGGCAGGCTCCAGTGGAGATACCAGGAAAACCGCGGGGTGTCGTCGCGATCATTCTCCAGGATGGCGGGGAGCACGCTGTCGTCGTCCGGATAGAGATCGAACCACTTTTGCGTCGCATAGCAGGGAACGTGCGGCAAAAAGAATCCGGCCGCGATGAAGAACGGCGTGTCGCGTGGACTCTTCTGGATCTGGTCGATCGTCCAGGAGGCCACGGCGTAGTCACCCTTCACCGTGTCGTCGTTGTCGGGCGGCCAGACGCCCCAGTCCATGGCTGGATGGTTGATGGCTGGCGTGGCCGGCACGAGTTTGTGAGGCGGCTTGGCCCCCACGCCCCCGTGGCCGCCGTTCTCCTGAAAATCCGTCGCAGCTTCCTTGCCACCCGACCGCGTGCCCTGGTGGAAAATCTTGCCGTCGCCGGCGGTGCGATACCCCTGGGCGGCGAAATACTGCGGCAGGGTGACGCGGTCCGCGAGCGATGGGAGTGCTCGAAACGACGGCGCGAGCCCGTAGACGCCGGTCGTCGACGGCCTGAGCCCGACGAGGAGGCTGGCCCGCGATGGATTGCAGAGCGGTGCCTGGCAGTGGGCGTTGGTAAACGTCGTGCCGCGGGTGGCGAGGGCGTCGAGGTGCGGCGTCCTGACGAGCGGATGGCCGCCGAGGTGGCCAATCCAGTCGTTCTGGTCGTCGATGGCGATGAAGAGAATGTTGGGCTGCCGGCCAACCCCCTCACCCCCCATGACGACGAAAAGAGACAGTGACAGCGTAAGCCATGCTCCATGAACCGCTTTCACCACGATACTGTTCCTCGCCCTGCCTCGGTGGGACCTCAGACATGTTCGATAACCCGCAGTATAATCCTCGCTGCACGCAGCAGGTCATGCGACAGGTCGTGCACATCCATGGTGTGTCAGAAGGACTGGCAGGAGTCTCGTGACGAGCATGTACGGTTCCCTTGTGAAGGTCGGCGTCATTGTTGCCTGGCTGATGCCCGGAGCAGCGTGGGCTGCACCATGCCTGCAGGATGGTGACCGCGTGGTGCTTCTTGGCGACACGTTCGTCGAGCGGGAAGGGGACCAGGGGTTCATCGAGACGGCCCTCGTCGCCACGCATCCCGACGCGTCGCTCACGTTCCGCAATATTGGCTGGAGCGGCGACACCGTGTGGGCCGACTCCCGCGGTGTCTTCGACCCACCTGCCAAGGGCTACGCGCGGATGCTCGACCTCGTCAAGGAACTTGCCCCGACGGTGATCTTCATTGCCTACGGACGCAACGAATCGTTCCGCGGCCCCGCCGGCCTGGCGGCGTTTCGTGCCCAACTCGGCACGCTCTGCGACGACCTGCAGGCGGCCTCCCACGGCGCGGAACGTCGCTCCGTGCGGCTCGTGCTCGTGACGCCGCACCCATTTGAAGGACCAGATGCGGGGCAGCGGAATGCCGCCCTGGCCGAGTATTGCGTAGCCATGCGCGAAACAGCGACCGCCAAGCAGGCAGGGCTCGTCGACCTGTTTGCGGATCTCGCGGGGGAACTGCCCGCGGGAACCCCGGCGACCGACAACGGCGTGCACCTCTCCGCTGCTGGCTACGCCGCGGCGGCCAACGTCTTCGCCCGAGCCTGCGGCGGCCGCCTGCCCGCTGACTTCGTCACGCAGTCGGCGACCGTTCGCCACCTCATCATCGAGAAGAATCGGCTTTTCTTCCACCGCTGGCGGCCTGCCAACGAAACCTACATCTTCCTGTTTCGCAAGCACGAACAGGGCAACAACGCCGTGGAAATTCCCCAGTTCGATCCGCTCGTCGAGGCGGCCGAGGCGAAGGTGCGGGAGGCCGCCCGAGAGCTACGCTGACTGCAAAGCGTCCCACCGCTTTAGTGCGATACTCAAACCACACGAGGTTTCACCCATGCGATTCTTCCTCGTCTGCTGCCTGATCACGGCCGCCACGCCGGCATTTGCTCAGCGCGGCCTGAAAGACGTCCCGCCTCCCGACCCGGCGGCCGAGCTGGCCGCGATGCAGGTGGCCGAGGGCTACGAGGTGAGCCTCTTCGCGGCTGATCCTCTCATCAGCAAGCCACTTCAGATTAATTTCGACACGCAAGGCCGGCTGTGGGTGTCGTCGTCGAGCGTCTATCCGCAGATCCGGCCGGGGGAAGTCGCCAACGACACCGTCACGATTCTGGAGGACCGCGATCGTGATGGCCGAGCCGACGCACACACGACGTTCGCCGACGGCCTGCTCATGCCGACGGCCGTGCTTCCTGATGACCAGGGCGGCGCGTACATCGCCAACAGCACCGAACTCCTGCACTGCATCGATCGCGACGGCGATGGCCGGGCCGATGAGCGACGGGTCGTGCTGTCCGGCTTTGGTGCCGAAGACACTCATCACATCATCCACACGTTTCGCCATGGCCCCGACGCCCGCGTCTATTTTAATCAGTCGATCTACATCCACAGCCACGTGGAAACGCCCCGCGGCGTGATGCGGCTCAACGGCGGCGGAATCTGGCGATTCGAGCCGGAGTCGCTCGCGCTCGATGTCTTCGCCCGCGGCTGGGTCAACACCTGGGGCCATGTCTTCGATGCCTGGGGCCGGT
>JBIKNV010000238.1:0-4882 GCA_044358475.1 Pirellulales bacterium
CGAAGAGCCCGGCCGACGAGAGACCGTGGTTGATCAGCTGCAGGTTGGCTCCCTCCACGGCAACCGGTTCGAGCGCGAAGAGGCCGAGCACGATGTAGCCCATGTGGCTCACCGACGAATAGGCGATCAGCCGTTTGAGGTCGGTCTGCACGAGCGCCACAAGTGCCCCGTAGAGGATGCCGAACACACCCAGGCCGACGAGCCACGGCGCGGCGGCCGCCGATGCCTCAGGCAGCATCGGCAGCGAGAACCGCAAAAACCCATAAATGCCGATCTTGAGGAGTACGCCCGCCAGATCGACGCTGCCGCCGGTCGGCGCCTCGACGTGGGCCAGCGGCAGCCAGGTGTGGAACGGCACGATCGGAACCTTCACGGCAAATCCGGCGAAGAGGGCCAGAAACACGAGCCATTGCAGCCAGCCCCCTTCCGCGGTCATCGGGAGCGGATGGGCCTGGAGCCCTGCGGTGAGGCCCGCGATGTCGAACGTGATCGTGCCGGTCTGCGAGGCATGCCAGAGCACGATCGCCAGCAGTCCCAGAAAGGAAAGCACACTGCCAGCGAGCGTGTAAATGAAGAATTTCACGGCCGCCTTCCGCCGCTCGTCATGCCCCCAGATGCCGATCAGAAAGAAGAGCGGCACGAGGGTGAACTCGAAGAACACGTAAAACAGGATGATGTCACGGGCCGCGAAGACGCCGAGCATCGCCGCCTCGAGAAGGAGCAGGAGCCCGTAGAAGCCCACCGGCTTTTCCTTGATCGCATCCCAGCTCACCAGTACAGCCGTGAGCGAGAGCAGGGCGGAGAGCCCGAAGAGCCAGATCGACAGGCCGTCGAGGCCGAGCGACAGGCGAATGTCGAACATGCCTTCCACGAGCCACGGCACCTCGATGACCGCGAAGGGCTCGAGGGCTGAGGGGCCGGCGGGCCGGGTGAGAAACCGGATGACGAGCCAGCCCGCGGCGATGAGCGTGGCAACGGCCGTGAATGCCGCACTTTGACGGACCGCCTGCTGCCCGCGACTGCCCATCAGCCAGGCGACGACCGCGCCCACCAGTGGCATGAGGATGACGAGCAGGAGGTGATTCGCGGGAGAGAGACCGTTCATGATTGGGGGATGCCTGGAAGGAATCGCGTCAGCCGCGGAGCTGCCATGCGAGGGCAACGACGATCGCCAGCACGCCGACCACACCGGCGAGGGCATACCGCTGCAGCAGGCCCGACTGGAACTGCCGCACGACGGCAGCCGCGGCAAAGGGAATCCCGGCGACGAGGTCGACGAGGCCGTCGATCACGCGGCGGTCGAACAGAGCTGACACGAAAGCGAGCGCCTCCAGCGGCCTCACCACAAGGGCCGTGTAGATCTCGTCGAAAAAGAACTTCCGGGCGAAGAGCGTCTCGAGTGGTCCGAGAAAACGCTCCATCTGCGGGCCGTCGCTGCGGCGGCCGAGGTGACCGTAGGCGGCCAGCGCGATGCCGATCGCCGCGGCGAGCGTGCCCTGGAGGGCGAGATCCCAGTGGAAGGCAGGCTTGACGGCGGTGGCGACGACGGCCGGCGCGGTGAAGGACGGAGTCGCGGCGAGAAAGTTGGCCAGGGCATGGGTGCTGAAGAGCAGCCAGCCGCTCACGGCCGAGGCGATGGCGAGGATGATCAGTGGCACCGTCATGACGGGGGGCGATTCATGGGCATGGTGGCCCGCTTCTTCCGGCACGCGGGTCGGCCCGGTGAACGTCATGAAGACCGCACGAAACGTATAGAAAGCGGTCAGGCCGGCTGTGAACAAGGCCATCCAGAAAAGCGTGCGGAACGTGGCCGGGCTGTCGATCCGGGAAAGGGGACGCAGCTCATTTTCTCGTTGGCCATCATCAGGAGACCATGCTGCAAGCTGGAAATGAGCTGCGTCCCCTTTTTGCGCCGCGGCGTGGTGATCCTCATGATGAGCGTCGGGCCAGCCTCGAGAGTGGAGGCTCGCAAGAATCTCGTCCTTGCTGAAGAAGCCGGCGAACGGCGCGACACCGGCCAAGGCGAACGCACCGACCAGGAACGTGGCGGCGGTGATCGGCATGACGCGACGCAGGCCACCAAACCGTCGCATGTCGATCACGCCCCCCATCGAATGCATCACCGAACCGGCTCCCATGAAGAGCAACGCCTTGAAAAAGGCGTGGGTGAGCAGATGAAAAATGGCAGCCGTAAAGCCGAGGAGCGTGCCGGTACCGAGGCTCGCGAACATGTAGCCGAGCTGGCTGATCGTGGAGTAGGCGAGTACCCGCTTGAGATCATTTTGCACCGTGCCGATCAGCCCGGCGACCAGCGCCGTCGTGGCGCCGACGATCGACACCGTGGTCAATGCATCGGGGCAGGCCATGAAGAGGGGGCAGCTGCGGGCAATCAAGTAAATCCCCGCCGTGACCATCGTGGCAGCATGAATGAGGGAACTGGCCGGCGTCGGGCCTTCCATGGCATCGGGCAGCCAGACGTGCAGCGGCAGTTGGGCGCTCTTGCCACAGGCGGCCAAGAGCAAAAGGAGACAGATAGCCGTGCCGACGATCCCGCCCACGTAGCCCGCGGTATCCGCCAGCCGTGTCTGGCCAAGGATGCCGGGCATGATCACGCCGTCGGCGGAGAGCGTGTCGTGGAAGTTGAGCGTGCCGTAGGTCATCCAGAGTAGAAACGTGGCGACCGCGAGGCCGAAGTCGCCGACACGGTTCACGAGAAACGCCTTCTTCGCCGCCTTGGCCGCCTCTGGCTTGCGAAACCAAAAGCCGATCAAGAGATAGCTGCAGGCACCCACTGCCTCCCAGAAGACGTAGACGAGCAGGAAGTTGCTCGCTGCCACGAGCATCGCCATGGAAAACACGAAGGCCGCCACCAGGGCGAAGAACCGCGGGTAGCCCGGATCATCGTGCATGTAGCCGATGGAGTAGATTGCCACCAGCAGGCCGACGCTCGTGATGATCGTGAGCATCGTGGCGGTGAGCGGGTCGAGCCGCAGGGCCACCGGAATGGAGAAGGGCTCGGAGCCCTCCACCGTCGCCCACTGCCAGAGTGTGGTGATCATCTCAACCGGCCGTGCCGGGCCGCCATGACTGTCGCCGACGAGCCGGGCCGTGCCTGTGAGAAGCACGACCGCACAGGCCAGCGCCGCCGCGATCGAGATCACAGCCGGCAGGTGGGCTCGGCTACCGAGCAGGCGGCCGCAGGCGACCGTGACGATGGCGCCCACCAGTGGGAGGAGCGGCACGAGGACGAGGAGCGTGGCGGGAGAGATGTCTTGCATGAGGGGTCTGGAAGGGCGGCGTCAGACGTGCTCGCGTTGGAGCAGTTCGTCTTCGTCGGTTTCGGGAAGGACGCCGGCCGGCGTGAGCGTGGGAAACCTCTGGGGCAGCGTGTCGACGGCAGGAAGTTCCCGGTCGATCGCACGACCGAGCGTCGCCTCGCGGAGCGACTGCCAGGCCGCCGCGTCGAGCCGACCGGTCCGCGAGAAGGCGCCGAGCACGAACACCAGCGCAATCGCCGCCTCGCAGGCCGCCACCGTGAGCACGAAGATCACGAGGATTTGGCCGCCCCAATCACCGTGGTAGCGGCTCCAGGCAACGAGGCTCACCGAGATCCCTTGCAGCATCATCTCGGCGGCGAGAAACATCACGATCAGGTTGCGGCGGGCAAGGATGCCGACGAGCCCAAGGCTGAACAGAATGGCCCCGACGAGGAGGGCGTTTTGCAGGAGTGGGAGCGACGACATCAGGCAGCCCGCCTTTCCTGCACCCTGGACTCTTCGCCACGGGCCACGATCGCGATTGAGCCGATGAGCGCGATCAGCAGGAGCACACCGGCCGCCTCGATGGCGACCAGATGTCGGCCAAACAGTTCTCCCCCGAGCCGGGCGACATGATCGGCCTGCAGGGCATCAACCGCCACGGCGGGGGCGACGTCGGCCGCCGCGGCCGTGTCACCGGCCGACAGCCTGCCGATCGAGAGCGACAACAGTCCCAGCAGCACCGCGCCGGCGACCGCCGCCAGGAGCGGCTCGTTGGAGACGCGATCGTAAGGAGCCAGGCCCGACGGCTGGGCCAGCATGAGCACGAAGAGAAACATCACGAGAATCGCCCCTGCGTAGACCACAATCGTGGCCACACCCAAAAACTGTGCCCCCAGCACGAGCAGCACGCCGGCCACCCCGGCTAGCGACAGGGCGAACCAGATCGCCGCATAGACCGGCGACCGTGACACGACCGTCGCCGCTGCCGACACGACCGCCACCAGCGACACGATCAGAAACACCGACTCCTCGCCGAGCCCACCGAGCCGGCGGCCGGTGATGATGAAAGCGGCCAGGGCGGCGACACCGAGGGCCACTCCTAGCCAGCGGGCGGTTCGCTCACGGCGACCACTCTGGCCGCGAGGCAAGAGCAGCCACAGACTCGCCGCCGAGGCGGTTACGGCAGCGGCCAGGAGCATGCCGGGGGAGAGCGGGTCGATCGCTGCAAGCATCACGCCGCGCCTCCCGCACCGTGAGCCTGAGAGAGCTCTTGCTCGTACTGGGCCGACTTCATCGGCTCGGCATCCTTCGTCATGTCGTACACGCTCAGGAGCTTTTCCTTGTCGAAGATCATCTCCTCGCGGCTCTTGCCGGTGAGATCAAGCAGGCTCGTCAATTCGATCGCATCGACCGGACAGGCTTCCTCGCACATGCCACAAAAGATGCATCGCAACTCGTCGATCTGGAAGGCCTCGGGATATTTTTCGCGATCGGGCCACGGGCTTTCGGTAGCCACGATGTCGATGCAGTGGGCCGGGCAGGCGGTCGCGCAGAGAAAGCAGGCGACGCACTTCACGCGGCCCTCGTCGTCGCGGTTGAGCCGGTGCACGCCGCGGTAGATG
>JBIKNV010000239.1:0-4872 GCA_044358475.1 Pirellulales bacterium
GCTCGTCACGGCAAGGGCCGTCACTGCCAGAAGGCTGGCCAGCGCCATCGGAATCACCGCGATCGCCACGGCGAGCCGATCAGGCTGAGCCGCCCGGGCCTCGGCCACGATCCCTGCCACGGCGGCGGCAAACAGCAGAAACCAGGCGATCCTCACGAAGATGATTCGTCGGCCATGGGCCTTCGTGCAGATCTCGCGCCAGAGGATTGGGTTTTCCCAGACCGCCCGCGATTCGGTTCGGGGGAGAGCGGCCCCGGCTGTCTCCGGCTGCTCGCGGCGGCGTCCGGCGGCGACATTCCAGCGTCGCACCTGGGAAACCCCGATGAGATTGGCGATTCCGATCACGCCGGCAGTCGTCGCGAGGAAGGGGAGGTAGGTCTGGCCTCCCTGGGGACCGAGTGCCGCAAACATGGCGCGGGGGGGCGACACGGCGGCCGCAACAGCGGTCCCTGCCGTGCTGGCAGCAATTTCACCGGCGGCGATCCAGGCGACCAGCGCGAAAGCGGTGATGGCCAGCGTCTGGAAGGTGGTCTCCTTCCAGAACGCCACGGTCGTCGCAATGCTGGCCGCAGCCAGTGACGTGGCGACTGTCACCACGAACACGCGGGCCAGTTGTTCCGGTGTCACGCCGCCGAACAGCCCCGCCAGGGCAAACATCGGCACGGCCGACAGCACGAGCAGGAGCACCCGCACGAGGCTCCCGGCAAGTTTGCCGAACACGAGCTGGGCATCGGTGAGCCGGCTCACGAGGAGCAGCTCGAGTGTGCGACGGTCCTTCTCGGCGCTCACCGAAACGGCGCTCGTCATGGCGGCGGCGAGCATGGCCAGCGCCAGTTGCAGCGGCGCGAGGATCCGCAGCAGCGTGGCTCCAAAGCGGGCCGTGTCGCCAGCGGTGGTGATCGACTGCGTGCCGGTGATCACCAGCCAGCAGGTGGCGATGATTGCCAGGAGTGTGCCGGCGTATACGGCTCGGGCGATGGCCAGTCCGCGGTTCCGCGGCACCGTTTTCACTTCCCGTTCGAAGACTGCCCCGAGCATCTGCATGACCTCGCCGCGATCGCAGGTCGATCACGTTCGACCGCTGTCGCAGGAGGGTAACACACTTGTGGCTGCCCCGACGAACCCCTCCGCAAGAGCCGAAGGGCGGCGGTCGGACTACCGGGAACGGGGGGGCGGGACGGGCTGGCCCTCGGGCATCGCCCGGATCGTGATGCTGCCCGGTGGCCCGACCCGTACGGCCTCGCCCGGGTTTCGCTGCGCACGGCGTCGGGCACGAAGCCGGTCGCTGCGCAGAGGAATGCCGGGGTACGCCTCGATTGGGACTTCGAGACTCGGCAGGCCGACTCGGCTGCCGTCGCCATAGAACGTGAACATCTCGATCGCATGGGCCGAGGGGGCCGCGAGACCGATCGCGGAGCAGCCGAGGATGACGATCCGCGCATGCCGCATCGCCACGCGCACGATGCCCGGCATCGTCGCCGTAAGAGTCCGCCGCATAGTGATTGATCCGTGTGGAGGAAGCCGGCCACGGCGTCCAACGGGAAGCATCGACCGGTCGCATGCCGGCTGCCTAACGATTTGGGAACGGGCGGCCCGATCGCTCCAACCGAAACAGACGGAATTCAATGTCCGCAGAAGCCGCAAGGCGAGAGCGTTCCCAGGAAGCCGCAGGGCGCGAGCCCGCGGGACGACGCACCAGCCGGCGATGCCGCAGTCCACCGGGCTTGCGCCCTGGTGCTTCCTGGTGGAGGGCTTGCGCCCTGGTGCTTCCTGGTGGAGGGCTTGCGCCCTGGTGCTTCCTGTGAGGTGCGTACTGCCCGCCTGGAGGGCGGGCCTACGCGAGCGAACGGATGTTCGCCAAGAAACCCGAGGCCAGGATGGCGAGGGTTTCGTACAGCCAGCCGCAGGGCGCAAGCCCGCGGGATCGCGCACCAGCCGGCGCCGTCGCTTCCTCAGCGGGTGACGCGGTTGGCCGAGGTCTGGCCGCGAGCGATTTGGGTGCGGCGGACGTAGGTCTCGGGGTTGGCGACGAAGGCGTTGCGGGTGTCGGGAGATGCGAAGAGATACAGTCGTGACTTGTAGGCGGCGGAGTAGGCCCGCTTGCCGGCCACGACCAGGCCCTGCCGGGAAGCGAGCACTGCGTCGTCACCGCTGAACGCCGGGGCGTACCAGTCGGGGTTGGCCTCGAAGGCCCGCTTCTCGCCCTCGCCGGCAAACCGATAGGTGCGGCCCTGATGTGTGCATGTGATCGTTGGATCACCGGGGATCCATGACTCCTGCATCACCACGCTCACCGGGCAGTAGCCTTCGAGGCCCACCTGGTCAGCTGGCGTCGCCGCGCTGGGCTCGGCTGGTGCCGCCACCACGGGAGATGCAACGGCGCCGTTTACAGTGCCGGTGGCTGGGACATTCGCGGTGGTGACGGGGGCGGTCTGGCGGGTTGGCGACTCGATGCCGGCGATCGAGGCGACGGCAGCCTCGCGAGACGCCTTGCACACGGCGGCCACGAAGCCCTCTGCCGCTGTCGGGCAATCAAAGCGGACGAGCACCTTCTCGTGTTCATCGATGATGCAGGCCGCGGGCACGTTCGACACGCCCATGCGGCGGGTCGTCCAGGGATCATCCGACACATTGATGCGGATCGGCTCGAAGCACGAGGCGAGAAGTGTCGTGGCCTCCACGGATCGGGCCAGCGACGCCTCAAACCGACTGCACGGCTCATTCCAGGGCGCCGTGAAGATCACGATCGTCTGCCGACCGCTCGCCGCGGCGGCTGCCTTCGCGGTGGCGATGTCGTGATGCCAGGGAACGGTGGCGGTCGTGGGAGCGTGCGACGCTGAAGGGAAGTCGGCGTGGACCGCGGGCAGTCGCCAACCGCCAGCGACCATGATCCATGCCACGAGCACGACGAACCGTGGTGATGGAAGCCGGGGAAATGAATGTTTGGCAAGCATCGTTCGCTCCTCACTATGGAAAGGCCGCCGGTGGTATCGGTCGTGGCGATCGGTTGAGTTGTGAGAATTGTGCCGTCGGCGCCCGCCTCCGCGATCTTCCCCAGGCTCTCCAACTTGCGGGGTCGGCTGGGCCACGAAGCGAGTGCCAAAAAACAGTGGCAAAAGCCGGGGAAGGGCCTGGCGCATTCGACAAAATCGAAGCGACCGGCTTTTTCGTCAAAACTTCCTGCCGCCTCTGAGCCGATTCCAGAACCAGCGTGTCTGTGAACCCCCTCCGGTCCGGTCAATCGAGCCATGAAAGACAGACTTTTCAAACGAGCCCCCGCCCGCCTGTGCCTGGTCCGCCTGTGCTTGGCGCTGGGGCTTGCCGTCGCCGCCGCGTCGCATGCCGAGGCAGGAATTCCGTGGCATGAAAACCTGGTCGCGGCCAAGTCGGCGTCGGTGACGTCGCAACGTCCGTTGCTGGTGATCTTCACTGCAGCGTGGAGTGGGGATTCCGACCGGTTTCTGCAGTCGACGCTTGCATCGCCTGAGGCGGTAGGCGTGGTGTGTGCCTGCTTCGAGGCGGTTCGGCTCGACGTCGACATGAATCCCGAACTCGCCCGACGGCTGCGGGTCACGCACCTGCCCACCGCGTGTGTCATCGACGCCAATGAGCAGCTGCTCTTTCAATTTGAGTGTTCCGAATCAAGTGCCGACTTCGTGGCCTACGCGGCCCGGGCGGTGCAGCATGCAGCGGCGGCGAAACAGGCGGCGCGTCCTGTGACGGTGCCCGTGGCCGTTCCGCAGGCACCTGCCTTGACGATGGGCCGAGCACCTGTCGGCCCGGCCACGCTGCCGCCTGCCGCTCCGCCGGTCTATCCAGCGGAGAGCGGCTACGGTGTGCGAGCTCCCGGTGTCGTCGCCGAGACAGCCTCTGCAGTGGCTCCCCGGCCGGCTTCGCCAGCGTCTCTCCCCACCGTGGCGGTGCGGCCGCCAACGAGCGTCGCCGTCGGGGTGTATCCGACCACCACGTTTCCCGCGCCCGTCGTGCCCCCCGTGACGGAGCCTGCGACCGAGAAGACATCATCCCGCAAGCCTCTGGCGGCGCTCTGGGAGTCAACCGCGTCGATCTTCAAGCGATCGCCCGTGGCAGGGCAGCCGGTGGTCGCTGCGGAACCTCCGACACCGCAGCCTTTGAATCTCGATCAGCCGCGGGTGGCGGCCGCCACCCCGCCGGCGGCCCCGGCCGCCACGATGCCGATGGGCATGGAAGGGTATTGCCCCGTCACGCTCATCGAGAAGGGGGCATGGGTCGAGGGCAACATGCAGTACGGGGCCCGTCACCGCGGCCGCACCTATCTCTTTGCCGGGCCGGCTGAACAGCAGGCCTTCTTTACCTCCCCCGACCGTTTCGCGCCAGCGCTTTCCGGTGATGACCCCGTGCTCGCGATGGACGCGGGGCAGCGGGTGCCGGGCGACCGGAAGTACGGGCTGACCTACGAGTCGCGGACCTACCTCTTCTCGTCACCGGAAACACTGAATGCCTTTACCGCGGCACCCGAGGTGTACTCTCGCCGCGTGGTGGTGGCTGAGAATGCACCGCGGATCGAGGCGGGCACCATTCTTCGCTAGCCCTCCCGGGCCTTGCCGGGCGGTGTAGGCTGGGAGAATGGCCTCTTCGCTCATCTCACTTGGTGCTGCCGTCGTCGGAGTCGCAGGTGGGATTGCGGGGGCGGTGCTGGTGCGGGGCACCACGGCCGTGCCGGCAGCGGTGTGGAGCGCGGTGGCGTGGCTCGCCCTCGCCAGCGAAATGGCTGTGCGCAGTCGGGGCGGCCTCATCGAGCAGGGGGGGGCCGCCAGCATGCGGCTGGTGGTGGTCGCGCTGTCGCTCTGCCCGGCGATGTCGCTCCTGGGAGCCAAGCGACCGCAGCATGGA
>JBIKNV010000020.1:0-15608 GCA_044358475.1 Pirellulales bacterium
GGCAGCCGAGGCTGCAGCCAGCAGCACCACCGTTATCGTCAAACTGTGCGATCGCATGGCCCTTTCGCTCCCGGTTGTGAACGGGACGCGTCCGCGCGGCCTCCATGCCGCTAAGCCCGCCCCCCCGTGGATCGAATCGGAAGCCCGCCTCGGCAAATCGACTCGGGCCAGGTCGTTTCCGGACGTTCAGAATAACCGGCAGCCACCGTGGCCGGGGCTCTGCCGCAATCGGAAAAGTCGCTGGGAGCCGCAGGACGACACGGCTTGCCCGGCAGGTCGCCGAGCCCTGCTGCCCAGGGGCGAGTGAGCGGATCACTTCGGCCACCGAAGGGCCCGACTCAGCCTGCCGGAGCGAGAACGCCATCTGCTCTTCCGTGAAGTGCTTCTTTTCCATCCACAAAATCCACCCTTTCTGGTGATGTCAAAGGGAAAAAACCTCACATCCCGGATGGGTCAAGAAACGAGGAGAACGTCAGCACTGGCGCTGCCCCGCCCGTCAATTTCCCGAGGGCTACAATACCGGTCATGCCCTGTCGCATTGACGCCGCCGTAATCTCTTCCACACCGGCAGCCTCTGCACCGCTGCCCGACGCACTCGCCTGGATCGATGACGAGATCGACGCCCTCCGCACCGCGGGCCTCGAACGGCCCGCTCGTGTTCGCGACGGCCGGCAGGGAGCGGAGGTGTGTCTCGACGGCCGCACACTCCTCAACTTCGGTGCCAACAACTACCTCGGCTATGCCGGCGACGTGCGGCTCACGAAGGCCGCCTCGAAAGGCTCCTGCGCCGAGGGCTTCGGTGCCGGCGCCAGCCCGCTGGTGAGCGGCCATTCGCTGGCCCACGAGCAGCTCGAGCACTCGATCGCCACGCTCCTCGATGCGGAGGCCTCGCTCGTCTTCCCCAGCGGCTTCGCCGCCAACACCGCCACGATCGCCGCCCTCGTCGGCGCCGACGACTTCATCGCCAGCGACGAACGCAACCACGCGAGCATTATCGACGGCTGCCGACTCTCCCGGGCACGTGTGGGCATCTATCCACACCGTGATCTGACCGCCCTCGATGCCCTTTTGAAAGGTGCCCGGACCGCCCGCCGTCGGCTCATCGTCACCGACACGCTCTTCTCGATGGATGGCACGATCGCTCCGCTGGCCGACCTCGCCACTCTGGCCCGCACGCATGCCGCGATGCTCCTGGTCGATGAAGCCCATGCGACCGGCGTCTTCGGCCAGCGCGGCAGTGGCCTGGTCGAGGAAACGGCGACTGCCGACGGTGTGCATGTGCGAGTCGGCACGCTGTCGAAGGCGCTCGGCGCGGCAGGCGGCTTTGTCGCCGGCAACGCCAAGCTCATCCACTGGCTGCGGCATACGGCCCGGGCGTGGATTTTCTCGACGGCTCATCCGCCGGGCGTGGCGGCGGCTGCCACGCGGGCGATTCGCCTGCTCGCCGAGGAACCCGAGCGACGGGTCGATCTGCTCGCTCGCGCCGCCGATTTCTGGAGTGCGCTGCAAAGCCACGCCCTCGACATCGGGGAGACGGAGAGCCAGATCGTGCCGGTGATCGTCGGAGCTCCGCAGGCGGCGGTTGCCCTCTCCGAGCACCTCGCCGAAGAGGGCTTCTTTGTGCCGGCAATCCGGCCGCCGAGCGTTCCACACGGACGGAGTCTGGTGCGGGTGAGCCTGTCGTGGCTCCACGAGCCGCGCAACCTTCGCCGCCTCGCGGAGGCAATTGCCCGCCATGCAACGTGAGTGGTGTGTCATTGGTGCCGGGCCGTCCGGGCTCACGGCGGTCAAAAACCTGCTGCAGGCCGGCATCGCAGCCGAGTGCCTCGAACGCGAAGACGATATCGGCGGCACCTGGTACTACGGGTCGGCGGCGTCGAGCGTCTTTGAATCGACCCGGCTCATCAGCTCGAAGTCGCTCACTGAATACACCGACTTTCCGATGCCGCGGGACTGGCCGGCCTATCCCGACCACCGGCAGTGCCTGACCTACCTGCGTCGTTACGCGGCTCACTTCGGCCTCCGCGACACGATCCGTCCCCGCTCCACCGTCGAACGGATTGAGCCGGCCCCCGGTGGTTCAGGCTGGATCGTGCATGTCGCGGGCCGCGGGCCCACGCACTACGCGGGCGTGGTCATCGCCAATGGCCACAACCATGAGCCGCGGTGGCCCGACATTCCCGGCACGTTCGCGGGGGCAATGCTCCATGCCTGCCAGTACAAGTCGCCTTCGCTCCCTATCCCCCTCGCCGGTAAACGGGTGCTCGTGATCGGGGCCGGCAACTCCGGCTGCGACATCGCGGTAGAGGCGTCGCACCATGCCGCTGTCACCGCCCACTCGACTCGCCGCGGCTATTTTTTCGTACCCCGCTTCATCCTTGGACGGCCGGCCGACCTCCGCAACGAACGGCTCCTCAAGATGCACGCGCCGCTGTGGCTGCGCAGGCTCATCAGCCTGCGGGCGATCGACCGGGCCATCGGCCTGCCCTGGCGGCACGGCCTGCCACGTCCCGACCATCGCCTCTGGGAGACCCACCCGATCATCAACGAGGATCTTGGCCGCCGCATCGACTCTGGGGCGATCCAGCCCCGTGGCAACGTCGCCCGCTTCGACGGCGACCATGTCGTATTCGTCGATGGTCGTCGCGAGCCGTTCGACATCGTGATCTGTGCGACCGGCTACAAGACGGTGCTCCCCTTCGTTGACGGCCGTCATCTGGGCGGCGAGGCTCCCGACGCGGTGCCGCGGCTCTTCCTGAACCTGCTGCATCCGACCCGCGATGACATCGCCGTGGTCGGCCTCATCCAGCCCGACAGCGGGCAGTGGGGGCTGACTGATCTCCAGGGCCGGCTCGTGGCGGCCATGGCGGCGGCTGCGCAGCGGGCGCCCCGCGCAGCGGCATGGCTCTACACGCAGCGGCAGCGGCCCCCGCGCGGAGCGACGATTCGCTATGTCGACTCGCCGCGGCACCGTCTCGAGGTCGAGCACTTCGCGTATCGACGCCACCTCCAGCAGCTGATCAAGGGCATGGAGCGCCGGTTACGCATCCCCCACTCAGCCGCAGGGCGCAAGCTTCCACACTCAGCCGCAGGGCGCAAGCTTCCACACTCAGCCGCAGGGCGCAAGCCCGCGGGATGACTCCGCCGCCGCCCCAACACGCCTACTTCCCAAACAGGGCTTCAATTCCACGCGAGAGGCCGTCACTGATCACGGCCTCGGCGGTGTTCTCCACGATGCGGCCCAGAATCGAATCGATGTGGCCGGCATCAAACTGCGGTCTGTGCACCGTGCCACGCAGCGGAATCACGAGGGGCGTCTGCAGGAGCTTGGCGATCACGGGCGTCTGGCCAGCAATGTCGCCCCGGAAAGCGAGCTCGACCAGCATGTCGAGCGAGCCGTCACCTCCCACGCTCCCCTTCGTGCGGATCGACAGCTGGCCGGAGTCCATCACGAGCCCCTCGTGCCACAGCCGTCGCTCCGCCAGCCGCACCTGCACCGGCTCCGGCCGCACTCTCAGGAGCACCGCCTTGTCGCCAAACGCAAACCGCGGATCGATGACCGACTGCAGTTTCACGATCAGATTCATCAGCGGCTGCATCGCTCCGCTTGGCGTCACCTCGAGCCGCTCGAAGAGGATCTGCCCGCTCATCTCGCCGCCGAACGGATCACCAAGCGGAATCCGTCCGCCCCCGACATCCATGCTCACGAGGCCCTCGGTCGACGTCGATTTGCCCAAGAGTGGCACGATCCACCGCACCCACCGGTTGCACATCTCCGGCGTGAGCACCACCCGCTCGACCAGTCGGCCGGGGGGCACGACGAGTTCGCCGGGCAGCGGCAGGAGCTTGATCCATGGTGCGGCCTGCAGCCGGCCGCCGGAGGCACCGATATCAAACGGCCCGAATGCGAGCTGTCCTTCGAAGAGCCGCACATTCATCTCGCCGGGATCGAGCCGGACGCCACCCAGCTCCGCCGCGGCCCATGTGGTCGATGTGGTGAGCGACACCTCCCGCAGCCAGTCGGTTACCGCCAGAGGCTTGGCAGCGGCGGTGACCGGCAGCGTGATCGGGCGGGCGGGCGACTGCCGACGCTGCTCGGGCGATCCTCCACCCAGCCAGGATTCGGGCACCGGCACCGTCGGCGGTGCCGCGTCGGCCGCCGACGGGGAGGCCAACGACGCGATGCCAACAGGGCCACGGATGGCGAACGGCCGCGGGCCGCCCCCCACCAGCTGGACTCCTCCGCCCGTCCACGGTGTCAACAGGCGGCTCAGTTGCGACCAGTCGTATGACACGGTCCCGGTCAGTTCCACCATCGGCTGCGCGGCACGATCGCTGACCGAGCCGGTGGCTGCCAGTCCGAGTGTCGACGATTCAAGCGACAACCGATTGATCGTGAGTCCTGCAGCGGCCTGCTCGGCCGTGCCGCGCGGGCGGGTCACCTCCACGACAAACCCGGCGCGCGGCTCCGCCCACACCGGCTGCGGAGGCGTGGCGGCACCGGCCAGTGGTGTGCCCGATGCGCCGCGGGCCACCAGCAGCTGGTTGCCGGTCACCTCGACGAGCAGATTGACGCCGGCGGGCGAGTCGAGCACCTCGGCTGTGCCCCAGGCCCGTCCGGAGGCCGGCCAGCGGGCGGCAGTGGCGGGGGGGACCAGCCACTTTTCCAGACGGCCGACATCGGCCTGCCACTGCACCTTGCCCCGAATCCGGTCGATGAGCGACACGCTGTCGACGGCGGCCCCATCAGCCTGACTCATCGCCACCGTCGCGCCGCCGGTTCTCAGCGAAAGCGTGGCGGTGAGCACCTCGGCCGACGACACGTCTACCAGTCCCCGCGCCGGATCAACGAGCCCCGCCGCCGTGGCGACCAGCCGCGGCTCCTTGATCTGCCAACCCCCACGGGCGGGCTCGGCAGAAAGTTTTTCGATTTCCAGGTTGGCCCGGGTGATCTGCCAGCCGCTGCCCTGGGCCGCAACCGCGGCGGCAGCCTTCACGGTGCCCCCGAGTTCGACGCCACTCGCTCCGCCGCCGACCGCCTCCACCCGCGTCTGCCAGCGAGTGAGATCACCCGCGAGCGAGCAATCGAGCGAGAGCATGTCGGCATCGGGGGCCGTCCGCACCCAGGCGGCTGCCGCGGTCGGCTCCGATCCGGAGAGTGCCGCGAGCATCGCCCGCGGGTCGACGATCGCACCGCCGGCCAGCGTGGCTTCCAACGTGTCGCCGTCGGCATTCACCTCTGCCCGAGCCGAGTCGATCAGCCATGCAGTACCGGCGCCGCTGCCGGCAGCCGTCGCCTCGATCGTGATGTCTTTGTCGGCCCACGTCGGCCGACCGGCCACCGCATACGAGAAACCCGTGAATGCCGCCGAGAGCTGGCCCTCGGATACGCCCGTGGCGGCCACCCGCGACACCGAAAGCGTGCCACGGGCCGCGCCAGCGAATGACATGGCCTTCATGTCGAGCACCTCCGCCGCCTCGGCCATGAGCTTGTCGATGTCAACCGTCCACTGCACCGTTGAAGCATCGGCCGTGCCGTTGGCGGCCAACTCGACCGCTGGCGAGGCGATTCTCGCCTCCTCGACCCGCAGCGTGTCGCGACGGCCCGGCCCACGACGGCCCCGCAGCCATGCGGTAAACGGCTCGCTCCACCGCAGCGGACGCTCACCCTCGACGCCATACTGCACCGCCGCCAGATCCCGCGAGGTCACCCGCACTTCCAAAACGCGGTCTTTCCCATCGGGCCGGGCGGCAGCGGAGAGGTGGAGCACGCCACCGGTCACCTTCACATCGGGCCGCACCGTGATACCACCGGGAATCGCCCGGGCAGCCGCGGCCAGATCGACCTCGGCAGCGATGGCGAAGTTCTCCCCCACGAGCGCCTCGCCCCACTGCCACGAATCGTCTCTCGGCATCCGCAGCCGACCCGAGGCCTCAGCCTTGAAGAGCGGCGATGTCGCCCGCAGGTCGCGGATCGTGATCGTGTCGCCCGCCACGACGAGGTCGAGCGGCACGTCGCACCGCTCGATCGTGGCCAGTTCGGTGAGCGTGTCGGCCGCGCAGACGGCCAGCCGCGATACAGACACCGATCCCGCCACCGCAAGGACACCAGGCTCCGCGGCTTCTTCCCCGTGTTCGGGCAGCACGATGTCGAGCCGCGCGTCGGCAAGCCCGTCGAGCAAGGATGTCGTCATGAATCGCGTGGCCGCCACGCTCGACACGCCCAGAGGCAGGCGATTGGCGGCCACCGCCAGCGTCTGCGGGCCGGCTGCGGCGGCCACGGGCGACGAGACCGACCAGCCGCCGTCGCGGGCTAGGGCGGCCGTCGCACCGGCCGTGATCGCGGTGCGGTCAAAGTCTGTCAGATCGGCTGGCCGGGCAGCATCATCGACCACCACCGCCGCGGAAGGCCGGCCGCCATGCTGCACGCGGCCCGCCGCCGTCCAACCATGCACGGCGGTGGAGGCGGCCCCCGTCGGCCGGAGCGTCGCCGCTGCCAACACTTCGGTGATCCGCCAGCTATCGTCGCGGGGAAGATCGACCAATTCCACCGCCGCTCCGATCACCTCCAGTTCGCACCGTACGCCGGCTGACGATGCGGCAGCCGGTGCCGCATCGACCGGTCGGCTTGTGGCCGCAAGCCAGGGGGCGAGCATGTCTTCGAGGCTGCTGCCGCCGGGTCGCACCTCGATGAGCACCTCACCGCCGACGAGCCGCACCGTACCGAGATCAAGCGGGCTGCCCCACGCCCACGCACGCACCATGTTCCCGCCGAGGCCGATCAGCCCACGGCTGACCGTGAGTCGCGGGATGACGCCCACGATCCGCCCCGTGCGGTCGGCAAGCGTGATCGACCGATACTCGATCGGCCCTGCCCAGTTCCAGATCGCACCGCGGCTCGACACCTGGCCGTCCATGCCGGCCAGTGCCATCGTCAGCGGCGCATCGCGGAGCGGCGTCTCCACCAGCACGATCGGCACGGCCCACACGATCGCGACCCCGATGGCGCAGATCGCCACGAGCCTCAGCCATCGTCGGCGCGGCTTCTGCCCCCGCGTGCGGGTATGTCGGGTCGCCATAGGGCGGAGTATAGGAGGCGTGCCGCGATTCGCGCAAGGTCATCAGGTGTGTCGATGTCGGCAAACGATTCGAGGTTTGGGTCGACTGCTTGCAGTTCCTCCGACGCGATCAGTCGCAGCCGTGAACCCGAATCGCTTCCGGCCAGCCGCAGCCGGTCGATCAGCCCACACGGATCACGACGTCCGGCGGCAAGCACGGCCTCGATCTCCGGCAGGAGCGTCGGCCGCATCGCCGAGACGAGGACCTGCGGGTGATCCGCCACCCACGGCACCGCCCATGCCACGCCCGGCTCGTCGATGCTGGCCAGCAGTAGCCGCACGACCGCGGTCTTCAACAGCGGCACGTCGCACGAGGTCACGAAGGCCTTCGCGACGTCAGACCCCGCGGCCCGGAGGGCATCGGCAATGCCCGCCAGAGGGCCTGCACCGGGGCGGCTGTCACGGATGATCGCGTCGCTGCCGCCCACGTCGGGCAGCGGCTGATCAGGTGCGGCGACGATGACGAGACGGTCGACGGCGGGCCGAATGGCGTCGCACACATGTCCGAGGAGAGGCCGGCCGGCCACGGTGACCGCAGCCTTGCCACCACCGTCGGGCAGGTGCATCCGTCGAGAGCTGCCGCCCGCCAGAATGATGCCGAGGGTGTGCATACGGAAGACGAGGTGGAGCCTCGTCATCACGATCCAGAAGGCTGCAGCCTGTCCTACGTCAAAAACCGCTCGATCCGGTCGAGCCCGTCGCTGAGCTTCTGCTCCGACGCCGCGAACGACATCCGCACATTGCCCTCAGCCCCGAAGGCACTGCCCGCCACGAGAGCCACGTGCTCCTTCTCCAGCATCGCCTCGCACCACTCGAGCGTGGTCGTGATCCCGTTCCTGCTGGCAGCAAGGTGCGCCGAAATGTCGAAGAAGGCGTAGAACGCGCCGCCAATGTCGGGCACTTTCACGCCCGGGATCGCCTTGAGCCGGCCGGCGACGAGATTCCGCCGCTTCTGAAACTCCCGGCCCATCTCGGCCACGCATTCCTGCGGCCCGGTGATCGCGGCGAGCGCCGCATACTGGCTGACACTGCAGGGATTGCTCGTCTCCTGGCTTTGCAGATTGCCCATCGCCTTGGCCAGCGGCTCCGGCGAGATCGTCCAGCCGATTCGCCAGCCCGTCATGGAATAGGTCTTGCTCACGCCGGCCACGACCACGGTCCGCTCCGCCAGGCCCGGCCGCAGCGTCGGAAATGAGACGCTCGTGCGACCGTCATAGACCAGCTGGTCGTAGATCTCGTCGGATACGACGGCCAGGTTGGCCTCGATCGCGATGTCGGCCAAGGCCCCGAGTTCGTCGGCGGTGTAGACCACCCCGGTGGGATTGCTGGGCGAGCAGAGCAGAAGCATCCGTGTTTTTGGCGTGATGGCCCGCCGGAGGGCCTCCGGCCGGAGCTTGAAATCGTCTTCGATCCGGGTCGGCACGAGCACCGGCTTGGCTCCGGTGAGCTTGATCAGTTCGGCGTAGCTCACCCAGTAGGGCGTGGGCACGATCACCTCGTCACCTTCGTCGAGCGTGGCGGTGAAGACGTTGTGGAGCGAGTGCTTGGCCCCGTTGGAAACGATCACTTGGGCCGGGGTCACTGCGAGCCCGGTCCGCCGGGTGCAGTCGGCCGCCACGGCCTTGCGGAGGTCGGGGATGCCGGCGGCGGGCGTGTACTTCGTCTTACCGGCCCGGATCGCCACCTCCGCCGCCTTGCAGATATGGTCTGGGGTGGGGAAGTCGGGCTCACCGACCGACAGATCGATGACATCCAGGCCGGACGCGATCATCGCGGATGCCCGGGCGGCCATCGCCAGCGTGGCGGACGGCTCGAGAGAGCCCATGCGGCGGGCCAAGTGCAGGCTGTTCTTCGACTCCATCGTGATACTCGTGCGCGCTCCTGCGGGATGCGTGATGAACCAGGCAGACGCCGTTGCGTCAGCCGATCGGCCGATCATACCACCGCACCATCGACGCCACGATGACTCGCTGCGGCGTCAGAGGAACGACCAATCGACGATCCTTTCAGGTGATCAAGGCGGGTTTTGGCCCGAAAATTTTTTAGAAACTCTCTTGACAGTTTTTATTGACATTGCCCACAACTCTCACATCACGCCGCACTTTCGCGTCGTGAAACGTTGCAAAACGTCGTCCGTCCCCGACGAGAGCACCCAGGGGATCGGTCGTTGATGAGTTTCGGGTGCTCGTGGCAAGGAGCCATTTCCATGGCGAAGAAGAAGAAGAAGGCTGCCAAGAAGGTTGCCAAGAAGGCGGCCAAGAAGAAGGGCGCCAAGAAGAAGAAGGCCTAAGGCTTTCTCCCGGTGACGTGATGCTTCGGCATCACATCCAATCACCGGGCAGGCTGGGGGAGTGTCTCTGACGCCGCCTCCAGCGTGTTCACGTTCAGACGAGAAAGGCCGGCCCGGGCCCTTGGGCGCCCGGGCCGGCCTAATTTTTGCGCACCGGCGGCGCCGGCTGGCGCGTCATCCCGCCGGCTTGCGCCTGGCGGCTGGCTGTGCGCTCCACACCACCCAGCCCCGGGCGCGAGCCCGGGGGCTGCAGCAACGCTGATTGGTGCGTCATCCCGCCGGCTTGCGCCTGGCGGCTGAGTTTGGGATCAACCGCGCCTGGCGGCTGAGTTTGGGATCAACCGCGCCTGGCGGCTGGCTGTGCGCTCCACCCCACCCAGCCCCGGGCGCGAGCCCGGGGGCTGTAGCCGCGCCGACCCCAGCGCGCTCCCCGCGGTACGATGACCTCTATGCCCTCCGCCCCTGCAACCCGTGGTGACTTCCTGCTTGTCGCGTGCCAGGGTGGAGCGGAGGCGGCCTTGTGCCGCCGGCAGGAGGAGGTGCTGCCGCAGATCACGAAGGCAGCTTGGCGGCGTGGCGTGGTGACGTTTCGGCTCGGCAACTTCGACCCTCCCGACGACTTCTTTCCCGACCTCATCTTCAACCGCTCCTGCATCCGGTCGCTCGGTCAGGTCACTGGAACCAGTGATGCCGAGCGGGCCGAGGCCGCAGCCGCACTCACAGGCGGCACCGACTGGAACACTCTCCACGTCTGGAGCCGCGACCCGCGGATCGAGGTTGATCTGAATTCGATCCACGCCGCCCTCGCGACCGCCTACGGGCTTCCCTCCGCTGCCGCGACAGTCGCCGCGCCGGGCGACCTCGTGCTCGACTGCATTGTCGACTCGCCCGAACGCTGGTGGATCGGATGGCATCGGGCCGCCACGCCGCCAAGCTGCTGGCCCGGCGGGCTCTATCCCGGCGCCCTTCCCGAAGGAAAGGTGTCACGGGCCTGGCTCAAGCTCGATGAGGCGATCGCGACGTTTGGCGTCTCGTTCGAGTCGGGCCAGCGAGCCATCGAACTAGGTGCCTCCCCGGGTGGCGCCTGCCAGCGGCTGCTGGAGGCAGGGCTGCAGGTCGTCGGCGTTGATCCGGCCCTCGTCGACGAGCGGGTGAGCGAGCATGAGCGGTTTGAGCAGTGGCGGATGCGGGCCCGCGACGTGCGGCTCAAGGCGTTGCGGGGATTCCATTGGGTCGTGGCCGACATGAATATCGACCCCACGAGCACGATGGAGGCGGTCGAGCGGGTCGTCACCGCTCCCGGGAGCCGCGTGAAGGGAATCGTCGCCACGCTCAAATTGCCCACCTGGGATCGGGCAGCTGATCTGCCGGGTTTTCTCTCACGGTTCACGGGCTGGGGCTTCACACCGCACAGCCGACAGCTCTCGACCGGCGGCCGGGAAGTGTGCGTCTGGGCCACGCGGCTGGCTGTGCTCCGACCAGGAAGCCCCGGGCGCAAGCCCGGGGGCTCGTAGCGGCGGTCGCTGGTGCGTCAGCCCGCCGGCTCGCGCCGGTGGCTTTCTGTCGGCGCGGTGAGGCTGCCCGACGTGATCCACTGCCGCCCGCTCGCGGCATCGACCACGAGGCTGCCGTCGATTGCGATGCCCGCGCAGATGCCTTCGATCTGCTCGTCGCCGCGATAGACCGTCACCGGGCGGCCCGTCAGTCCGCACCGCGCTCGGTAGCGGTCCAGCAGCACTTCTGGTGAGTCATGCATCTCCTGAACAAGCTTCAAAAACCGTGGCAGGAACTCGATGAGCAGATCTGACCGCGACAGGCTGCGGCCCGTCAGATCGGGCAGTGTCGTGAGCCGGCCACGAAGTGGTGGTGGGGCAGCAGCCCCATGACCGGTCGTGTTGACACCGATCCCCAGGATCGTCCGGCCGACAGCCGCCGTCTCCAGCAGGATGCCGGCGAGCTTGCGGCCGTCCACCTCCAGGTCGTTGGGCCACTTCACGCACGGATCGACCGTTGGCTCGACCGCCATGATCGCCTCGGCGAGAGCCACACCGCAGGCCAGCGACCAGGTCGGCTGCACCGGCACGCCGACGACGCGATCATCGAGCACAATGCTCACGGCAAGGCTCCCCTCCGCCTGCCACCACCGGGCACCGCGCCGGCCATGGCCGGCGGTCTGGCGATCGGCCAGCACAAGGGCCGGTAACGCGGCGGTCGCATCCGCCGCCAGTTCGCGGGCCCGGTCCATCGTCGAGCCGATCGCGGGGTAGATTTCGACCATGGCGAAGCCGGCATGGTCGCGAAGGGCGGCGATCTCGGTGTCGTGGGTCATGCTGCAACTCCAATCCAAAGCCCCTATTTTGCGCGGTTCGTCGCGATGGGGCTGCGGCTGGCCCGCGACCTTGCCCCGGAGTCGGCGGGCTTGGTACTTCCACGGCTCCAAACCCTTGCCGCCACGGCATTTCGATGCGCTTCCTCTGCTTTCTGCTCGCGACGGTTCTCGCGGCGGTTCTCGCTGCCCGCGGAGCCTCCGCGCAGACAGCCGTGCTGCCGAGCCCTGCCGCGTCACAGCTCGACCGCGTCGTGCCCGTACAGTTCGGTGCGCCGATCTCGCCACCTCCACCGGCATGGGATCCCTACGCGCCGCAGGCTGGCCAGACCTTCGCCATGCCGGCCGCCAACCCGACACCGTCGTGGGCACCCTCGGCGGTGAGCGGCCAGCCCGGATACCCCGGCTACTCGACCGTGCCCTCCACACAGATTCCGCAGATCGCGCCCGACATGGGCACCGCCGGCAACTCGCTCACGCAGAACCCCACGATCCAGCAGACGATGCGGCTCTATCAAGGAGCACGGGGCAGCTGGGCGTATCTCTTTGGCAACGGCACGGGCCGGCAACTCGGCGTCAACGAGCTCGACACCTCGGCCACGTTCGCCCTTCCCTTCTTCTTCAACTCACCGGCCAACCTCAACAGGGCGCCGCTCCTGATCACGCCCGGCTTCGGCCTCCAACTGTGGGACGGCCCGCAGACGACCTCGAGCAACAACTTTGTCGAGCTACCACCCAACACGTATGACGTGTTCCTCGACACCGCCTGGAACCCACAGTTCACGCCCCTCTTCGGCGCCGAACTGGGCATTCGTGTCGGCATCTACACCAACTGGGATGAACTCGTCTGGCAGAGTTGGCGACTCATGGGTCGGGCGATCGGCACGATCAACCTCACGCCCCAGTGGCAGGGCAAGGTAGGCATCGTCTATCTCGACCGTAATCAGGTGAAGCTGCTGCCGGCCGTCGGTGCCACGTGGGTGCCCAACCCCAACAGCCGCTACGACATCTTCTTTCCCGCCCCGAAGGCGGCCTGGCGGTTCTCGGAATGGCGCAACCGTTCCATCTGGGGCTTCGTTGCCGGTGAATACGGCGGCGGCGCCTGGACGTTCAACCAGTCGGGCAGCCTCGGCGTCACGGAGTTCGACTACAACGACGTCCGCATCTCGCTCGGCACGGAAATGGTGCCGGTGGCGGGACGGGGCCTGGCGGGCAGCTTCGAGGTGGGATATGTGTTCGCCCGCAACGTGTACCTGGTGGACGGGGCGAGAAACCTGAACCTCAACGACACGCTGATGCTGCGATTGGGTTTGGCGTATTAGCCTCCAGCGACGCGGTCCATGGATCGATGTTTCATCTTCGTCGCCGTGGTGCTGGCCGTCTCGATGCCTGCCCGGGCTGACGACACCCCCGTGCCGTTGCCGCCGGTCGATACCTCGTTCTTTAGCCGTATTCGCCTCGCGGCGCTCGGCGATCCGCAGGATCTCACCGAGCCGCTCCTGCTCGACGACGTCGCCCCGCCCGGCCAGCCGCCGCAAGAGTTCGAGCCACCGGCCGGCCGTAAGCTCCCCCCCGGCGCCAAGCCCGGCCCGCTCCAGCAGGCGATCTTCACGCTCACCGAACTTCCCCGGCTCGGGTCCGACGGCCTCGGCCTGCTCACGCTCGACACGAGCCTCACGATCGGCATGCCGGCTCCCACTGTCGAGTCTCCACTTCTGGTCACCCCCGGTTTCGGCACGACGTTCATCGACGAGGTGAGCGGCCCGATGGATCCAGGCCTGCCGACGCAGCTCTACGAGTCGTGGATCCAGGCCCGGTGGCTCTCGAAGATTGGCGAGCGGTTCGGCGTCGACCTCGCCGTCGCCCCGGGCTGGTACAGCGACTTCGTCAACGATTCAGCGCAGGCCTTTCGGATCACCGGCCACGGCTTCGGGGCCTGGGAAGCCCGTGACGATCTTCGCGTGGTGGCCGGTGTGATCTACCTCGATCGCTACGACGTCAACATCCTGCCGGCCGGTGGCCTGCTCTGGACGCCCGCCGACGACAAGCGATTCGAGCTGATCTTTCCACGACCGCGACTGGCCTGGCGGGTGGCCGAAAGCCAACGGGCCGCCCAGTGGCTCTACGTGGCCGGTGAGTTCGGCGGCAACCAATGGGCGGTGCGGCGCGACAGCGGGGCAAACGACGTGGTGGTCTACCACGATTACCGGCTCCTCTTCGGCTGGGAGCGGCGGCCGGCCGATCTCGGCGTGAACTGGCGGGTGGAGACAGGCTGGGTCACCGGCCGGCTGGTCGAGTACTACATCACCGACACGGCCGACTATCACCCGAGCGACACGTTTCTGGTCCGCGGGGGCCTCTGGTATTAGATCGCATGCCGGCTCCGTGTATCACCGGCTCGGGGGCGGCAAAAGTCTCCTCGCCGGGCGAGGATACGCCCAAGGCTCGTCGAGCGTTCGCCGACCCCCTCGCCTACCTTTCTCACGTTGTCACATCGAAGCTTGAGCGATCCGGAATGCTATTTCGTCAGCGTCAGTCGAGCCGAAACTCGACTGACCCGGTCTCCGGGATGCCCGCGCCGACAGCCACGCCGAGCGTCGTGGCTGTATTCACGCGCTCTGGGAGCGGCTTGCCGTCGTTGCCCGTGCCGATGATCTCCACGCGATAGAGTCCGCAGTTCACGCCCGGATACGTTGCATCGGGGATCGTCACAGCCGCCACTCCGCCGGCGTCGGTCACGCCCTCGGCCGCCTTGAGCTCATTCCCCATGAAGGGCTCAGGCGCGAGCCGCACCGTCACGGCTGCCAGTGGCCGGCCCCGCTGCGTCACGATGACTTCCAGCGACGTGATCGCCACCCGGGAGTCGTGGACGGCCTCGAGCCAGGCAAGGAGTTCTTCGCGGGTTACGGCACCGTCGCCGTCCCCGTCGAGCCTCCCTGCCGCCGCCGCGATCGACGGCACCGTCTGCTGCTCGGAGGCGGGGAGGCGGCCGTCACGATCGGCATCGGCTTTCTCAAAGACCGCATCCACGATCGCCGCCGGGTTGATCCGCGGTGCGGGCACCCGGGCCGGCCGCGTGCTGCAGCCCGCGAGCAGGCAGAGGAGAAGTGCCAACGCGAGTGCAAGGAGCGGTGGTCGGTGGGGATGGTCTGGCATGGGGGCCTCGTGGATGACTGGCTGAAGGTGTCCTACTTTTCGAGAAACAAGCGACTTCGCGCAATTTCGTGGATGAGCGAGCGGATGCCATGACCGCTGTCGGACGTCGCGGCCACGATGCGTTCGATCTCGACCCGATCGGCAAGCATCGGCTCCGCCCCGGTCGCATACATCACCATCTGCGTGACAAACGCCCGGGCGAGCCGTTCCGGACGGCTGGCGAGGATCGCTCGGAACGCCTCGAAACCATCAAACGATGTGCCATCCGCGAAGGTGCCGGACGACTCGACCGCCGCCGCCAGCCGAAACCGCGGCTCGCTCCCGTCAAACAGCCGTTCGGTACTCGCCTGCCCGCGTCCGCGAGAGCGATAGCGATCCCGCCAGCCGCCGATCACATCGAATGATTCCAACGCGTAGCCGGGTGGGTCGATCGTGCGATGGCAGGTGGCGCAGGCCGCATCGGCCTGATGCCGCATGAGAAGTTCGCGAATGGTCGTCGCCCCGGCCGTATCGGGCTCGACGGCCGGCACTGCCGGCGGAGGTGGCGGCACCTCGTCACCAAGAATTCGCTCCGTCACAAACACGCCGCGCACCACCGGTGACGTCGTCGTGCCATTGGCCGTCACCTTGAGCACAGCCCCCTGCGTGAGCACACCACCGCGGTGGCTTTCCGGGGGCAGCGTCACTCGCCGGATCGTGCTACCCGTCACTTCATCCT
>JBIKNV010000242.1:0-4827 GCA_044358475.1 Pirellulales bacterium
GAAGCGGCCTGGCCTACAACTCCGGCCGCTTTCTCACCGCCATCGGCGTGCTCGCTTCGGGCTGGCTGTTTGCGGCCCTCGGCGGCGACTACGCCCGCGTCGGCGGACTGCTGAGCCTCGTCTACGCTATTGGACTCGTGGTGATCTGGCTGGCCCCAGCTGGACCGGCGCCACCACCAGTTCTCCCTGCATCGCCATCCAGTGCCCGGGGAACGAGCAGAGAAACGGATATCGCCCCGGTTCCTCCGGCACCCGGAACCAAATCGCCGTCTTCCCGGCGGGAGGCGTGATGTCGGTCCAGGCGATGACGTCCTCCGTCTCGGGCACGTACTGTCGGGCCGCTGCCTCCGGGTCCGTCACCAGGGCGTTCACCGCCGCCCCCACCCGGCCCAGCGTTCCCGGCCTGAGCAGCGCCCAGTTGTGGGGCACCGTGTCGGGATTCGAGAAGGTGAGTTCGACGAGGTCGCCCGCCCGTACGTCGAGCCGACGCGGGATGAAGGAAAGGTTCGGGCCGACCGTCACGTCGACCCGCGCTGTCACCTCCTGGGCAGGGGTGGCGAAGGGATTGGGCTTCGTGTTGAGGGCCCGCGCGGTGTCGGCGATGAGCGGGTGCGGGAGGAGCGGAAGCGTCCGCTCCAGCGCGCCCGGCATCGGGCCGTCGAGGCGGTTGACGGTCATGACGAGATCATGCTCCACCCCCGCGGCTGTCGCCACCAGGAGGTGGAGCTGACCGACGGGCTGGATCTCCGGGATTTCGAGAAACAGCGACCTTCCTCCCGAGAGCACCTGCGCGGCAGTGATCGGCAGGTGGTCGTGACCGCGAATACCCTCGTGCTTCGTCGAGTATTCATCCGAACCGTAGCCGCCACCGTAGCGGTAGTTCCACGCTTGCGCGAAGTGACGGGCGGGATCGGATGCCACGGCGGGATCAACCGGCTCGGCGAAGTCGACGCGCACGCCGTTGTCGTGGAGATGAAAGCCGATGGGTTGCTGGAGACGCTCGCCGGCGTAGCGGACCCGCTGTAGGCAGCCGTCGGCAGGCGTGTAGGTGCCCCAGCCGCCCATTCCGCTGACGTACAGGGCCCCGTCGCGGCCATTGAACTTCCCCCGATGCGAGCCCGAGCGAAACGACACGGGCAAGGGAAGAATCGCGCCCTGCTGCTGCCCTGCCACCTCGTCCCGCAGGAGCACCATCGCCGTGCCCGCACCGAACGACAGATGGACGAGTTGCCCGCCGAGCGGCCCCATCGCTCCTTCCGGTATCCACACCTGACCACCGCAGCTGTTGTCGATGCCGCGCGGCAGATAGGCCAGCGGTAGATCGGGCACGCGGCCCGAGACCGGCCCGTTGTGGCCGAAGTGGAGTGGCGGCTCGCCCGGCCGCGGCCGCCCTGGCGGCACGGCACCGACAAGGCTCGCCGGCACCCAGTCCCCCTCGCTCGATCCGGCTGTGATCGTCCCGTCGGGACACAGGCCGATGCCGTCGGAGCTGCGGAGCCCCGTCGCCACTACCTCGGCCGTTTTCCCGTCGGTCGAGATGCGCACGAGCCCCTCGGTACTGCTGGCGGTGATGAAGCGTCCCTCGCTGTCGCGAATGAGCCCGCAGGTGTAGTCGTGGCCTCCGGCCGACGCGGCGTACGCGCGGGAGAAACACTCGTAGCGATCGGTCTCGCCGTCGGAGTTGGTGTCGATGAGTTTCGTGATCTGATCCCGACCGACGACATGGATCACGCCGTCGACGACTGCCATCCCGAGCGGCTGATGAAGCCCGGCCGCGATCCGCCGCCAGGCGAGCCGCCGGGGCTCACCATCCGGCCCCGGATCGATCGGGTGCGCCCGCCAGACATCCCCCTGCATCGTGCAGACGACGATGTCTCCATCGGGGAGGAAGTCGTGGTCGCCACAGAAGAGAAGCGCCTTCCAGGGGTTGTTCACCGGCAACTCGAAGGTATCGACGGCCCACGGCGTCTGCGTCCCACGGACGATGCTCGTCTCGATCACCTCCGGCCACTGCGGCGGGCCACCGTCGAGCATTCCGTTCAGCGGATGCGTCTCGACCGGACCGACCGCGCGTTCGAAGGCCCCGTCCTTCACCATCGGCACGTCGAGAAACAGCACGCCGTCGACCCGGTAGAGGAAGCCGACCCGCTCGTCCTGCCGGACAAAACCCTCGTAGTCGATTTTCCCGGCGGGCATGTGCGTGGCCGCCGGGGGCAGTGCCAGCGCCTCGCCGCCCGGCGCGAGGCCGCCAAGGAAGCCGCGACGAGTGTCGGAGAGGACGACGAACTTTCCCTGCCAGGCGACGGGATAGCTGGGCGAGTCGGAATCGAAGCAGACGTTGATTCCGTCACCGAGCCGGAGGCAGAAGCCACGCACGATGCTTTTTCCGAAGGCGTGGAGCACGCCTGCCTGGACCGGGCCGAAAAGGGTGTCGTTCCAGCGGCCGTCACGCCACGTCTCCTCGTTCTGGTTGCCCCAGTGCCCCTGCTGCCCACCGTCGAGGCCGGGATACTGCGGGAGGAGTGGCGGGGTCGGGCAGATGGCGCGGAACCACCGCGCCTCCTTTGCATAGAAGTCGTACTGCCGATCGCGATTCACCGGCAGTTGCCAATCGGGAAACGCCTCGGGGGAGAGGGGTGCCCGATCGGGCTCGAAGGCGGCTGGGATCGTGGGATGGGCCGCGGCCATCACCGCGGCAACGGTGGCCGCCGGCAGGTCTGCATACCGGCCGAGATCGGCGAGGAAGCGGACGAGGTCGCGCCGATCGCGCGGATGGAGCGACTGCAACAGGCCGTCCGGCATCAGGCTGCCGGACTCCTGAATCACCTCGATGTCGGACTTGGCCAGTTCCTCGCGCGCCCCCGACGCCGCGTCGCGGAGCACGACTATGACGTCGTCCTCCCGCTCGCGGTACCCGCGCCGACTCGCCCCGTCTGCCGTGACGATCGTCACGGTGCGGAACTCAGGCTGCACGACATGCTGTGGCCAGAGGAGCGACTCGGCGATCTGCTCGGAGGTCCTCTCGGTTCCGAGCTTCGTGAGTGCCGGGCCGACGTTGCCCCCATGCTCCCCAACCTTGTGGCAGGAGATGCAGGCGAGCGTGTGCCGGGTGAAGACGCGGGCGCCGTTCGCCGCACTCGCCTTCTCCCCGTTTGCCTCCGCCGCCAGCGACGCCACCAGCGCCGGATCGTAGGCCGGGCCCGCTGCAGGCAACGCTGACGTGGCCTTCGGCTCGGCGGCAGGAGCCTGCCAGGTCTTCATGGCCGGGAGCGGCCCCGGCGTTTTCCCATCGAGTTTCGCGGCCGCCCACTCGAGCCCGATGAGGTTGTCTCGGAGCCGATCCTCGGCGTCGATCAGGGTGTGGTTGAGGATCCCGAAAGGCCCAGCAAACCCGCTCTCCCGGACGATTTTCAGAAGCTCCATATCCAGTTCTCCGGTGCCGATCGGGGCGATCTTCAGGCCACGGGCCTCGCCATCGGCAAACATCCCATTGAGGTTGAGGACCTGGAGATGGGGCTGCATTCGCGCGAGCAGTTCGCGGAACTTCGCGACGTGGGCATGGCCGTGATGCTGGTTGTAGACGATGCCGACATTGGTGATCGGCGCGTCGCCGGACCGGAGAGCCTCGATGATTTCGATCTGATTGTCCGGCTCGCCGAACCAGCCGCCGTGGTTGTAGAGGCCGACGGTGCAGCCCAGTCGTTTCGCCGCTTCGGCGATCGGCCGGATCCGCGCTGCTTCGGCCCCTACGCGGGCCTTCTGCTCGTCGGCATTGGCCGTCGGGCCACCGCCGCCACTCACCCACAGACTGGGCTTGATGCCGTGGCGCTCGATGACACCGAGAATCAGCTTCGCCTCGTCGTTGAGTTCGCCGGGAAACCACCAGCCGAGAAGGTCGATTCCCTGCGCACGGATAGCCCGCATCTCGTCGTCGAACTGCGGGACGTGCTCTGCCCGATAATCGTAGGCATAGTTCCCAATGCCCAGCCGCTTCATCATGGCCGCCCGATCGGCAGGTGAACGGGCTTCGTCATCGAATGGCACGATGCACCAAGCGACGAGGTTTTCCCGCCGAAAAAGCTGCTCAGCGGAAACGATCTCGTCGGCATGCGCCGTGGCCGGCACGGCGAAGGCAACCGCGAGGAGAACCCCAAGCACCCGGAGAAAAAGCATGATGCCGATCATGGATGACCCTTCATGAGATGATCCGACGGCCGTCGACCGCGGCGGATCGAATCAGTATGCCACAACGCCCAATCGATTGATGGCCTTATCCGGGTCATCCATGGCCCTTGCGGTTCAGTGCGCGTCGAGTGAAAGCCGACCTGCCGTGAGGCCGCGGGAAAACGGTTGCGGAGGGTTCGTTCAGCGACTTATCTTGGTTCGACGCCGTCGATTGCGGCTTGCATCGACCCGCCCCTGCCGGCGCTTGCCAGGAGACGCTTCGCATGCCGAGACAATTCAATGCCATGCGCGTGGCGATGGCAGTATTGGTACTCGGCAGCGCTTCAACGCACGCGCAGGCACCGACGAATGTCGTGCCCGTCGACAACGTGATCCGCGAACAGGTCAGTGGCGAGCCGTATCGGATGTACGGATCGCGGATCGTCTTCACCGGTTGGCGGTATGTCACCCCGGGCGTGTTTAACTGGGTGGACGATCAGGGTAACGGCGTGGCTGCAAGCAAGGATGCGAAGCTCGGCGACTGGGCCGCCCGCTTCACGACGACCGACGTGCCCCGCGGAATCCGCATTGCCGTGCAGCCAGCCCAGCGCCGCGGTGACATCATTCCGAAGGAGCGGCCCTGGGAGGTGCGCTCGATCGGCG
>JBIKNV010000243.1:0-4826 GCA_044358475.1 Pirellulales bacterium
TTTCGGGCTTCGGCCTGGGCACACTCCTGCTGCCCGCCTTCGCCCTGTTTTTTCCAGTAGAGCAGGCGGTGGCCCTCACGGCGGTGGTGCATTTTCTCAACGGACTCTTCAAGCTCGCCCTGGTCGGCCGCAGCATTGCGTGGCCGGTGGCTTTGCGGTTCGGCCTGCCGGCCATCGCCGGCGGAATCGTGGGGGCGATGCTGCTTGAGTGGCTGGCAGTGCTCGAGCCGCTGGCCAGCTACGAGTGGCTCGGTCGCACCTTTGCCGTGACGCCGGTGAAGCTGGCGATTGGTGGCCTGCTGGTGGCGTTTGCGCTGCTCGACGTGCTGCCCGGCTTCAGTGATGCGGCTTTCGGGCCGCGGTGGATGCCGATCGGCGGCATCATGAGCGGCTTTTTCGGTGGCCTCTCCGGCATGCATGGGGCGTTACGATCGGCCTTCCTCTCACGGGCCGGGCTTTCGAAGGAGGCGTTTGTAGCGACGGCGGCCGTGATCGCGGCGCTGGTCGACGTGTCGCGATTGGGGGTCTACGCGAGGGCGGTCTGGCGACAGGCGGCCGATCTTGATCTGGCCCTGCTGGCTGCCGCGGTGGCGGCGGCGTTCGCGGGGGCATTGCTCGGCAAACGGTTCCTGAAGGCGGTGACCATGGAGAGCATCCGCCATCTCGTGGCGACGCTCCTGGTGGTCGTGGGTATCTGCCTCATGGCGGGGCTGCTGTGACAAAAAGGGCGGGCCGGACGGTTGCCCGTCCGGCCCGCTTGAATCCCTCGGTTTCAGTCGACCGTCTTTCGAATGTCCGGTGACCGGCGTGAAACCTGGTGGTGAGGACTAGCAGCCCTTCCGGCAACCCTTGAGGCAGCCCTTGCCCTTGCCGGCACCGCCGTTGCCACCGTAGCTGGCACCGTTGGCCGGAACCTCTTCCTCGACGCACTTCTTGACCTTCACGCAGACCTGCTTCGTGACCTTCTTCGGCACACGAACGGTGTACTGCTCGGTCTTGGTCTCCTCGACGCACTCGCTGGAGCACACCGTGTAGGTCCGGCTCTTCTGCACCGGCACCTTCACCGTGTAGCACACTTCGCGAGTCCGCGTCTCGGGCACGCACTTGTTGACCGTCACCTCACGGGTGCGGGTCTCGCAGCGGCTCTTGTTGACGCACACCGTGCGGGTGCGCGCCTCCGGAACCATCTTCGTCACGCAGTAGGTACGGGTCCGCTCTTCGCAGCGGCTCTTCCGCACGCACTTCGTACGGGTCCGCTCCTCGCAGCGGTGCTTCGTGACGCAGTAGGTGTAGGGCACCTGCTCGCACTCCGTCTTCCACATCGTGACCTCGACCTCCTTGGTCTCGCAGGTCGGCACCCACTTGCGGCAGCAGACCACCTTCGGGCAGCAGGGATTGCCGTCGGCGTCATACTTGCCGTTCGACGAAATCTCCTTCGCTTCGGTGACCCAGTGGCCGCCCTTGCAGGTGACCGTCTTGGTCGACTTGACGGGGACCCGCTTCATCACGGTGCGGTGCCCGGTCATCTCCTCAGTGTAAGGAACCTTCACCGTGTAGGTCTCGGCGACCTCTTCGGTGTAGGGAACGTTTACCTTGTAGGTGGCCGTCTTCTCTTCCTTGACCGGCACCATCACCGTATAGCTCTGCTCGATCTGCTCGGTGTAGGGGACGTTGACCTTATACTCGACGGTCTTCGTCTCCGGCACGGTGACGTTGACGGTGTATTCGACCGTCTTCGTCCGCTGCTCGGGCACCATGACGGTGAAGTTTTGCGTCCGCTCCTCGAGCTTCGGCACGTTCTTCTTCACGGTGAACGACCGCTCGCGAACCTCCGTCGACCACTCCGTCACCTCGACGTCGCGAATCTCCGGCACCATCCGCCAGACCTTCACCGTCTTCATGCAGGGGTCGGCCGACTCCGTGGCCCCACCCTCGATCATGGCGCCTGCGACGGCGGCTTTTTCGCTGCCGTCAACCAGCACCGAGCCTTCCTCGCCACGGACGAGCGTGGTGCCGAGACACACGCCGGCAGCCGCGACCCAAGGCAGGAAGCTGAATGTCAATCGCTTTCTCACAGAAACCTCCAGAATGGAAAAAAGGACAACGCCGAAACGGTTCGCGAACACTTCTTCCAGGCGTGCCGTGGAGGCCATCCCCAGTCGGTGGCGTTCCTTGATGCAGTGGCCCGGCAGAGACTGCCGTGGTCAAACCCCAGGAGAGGAGCTGTTTTTGGTTGGCGTGCAGCTCCTCGCCGTGAAGGTTTGCCCGAGCGGCAAACTCCAAGGAGAAGATCGATCTTTCCTGACCGAAAAACTCAGCCAGGGCGTGAGTCGCGGGGTTGTTCCGGTTGCACCGGTAACGCGGCGGGCCGCTCGCAAGCTGGAGAACTGCCCATCGGTCCTCCCTCGCAACAGGTTTCGAGGATCATTCCGCACTGGCGGCAGACAAGTTTGGCACGGATCTCGAAGGTTTCACCCGCACAGACTGGGCAACGAGCCTGGGACATGGGTGGCATTGTATACCGTCCGTCGGCCCGCGGGCGTGCGCCCTGCGGCTGAGTGGGCACAGGCGCGCACCGCTGCGATGGGTCAGCCCACGAGGATCACGATCAACTCTTTCGGGCCGTGGGCGCCCAGCACGAGGATCCGCTCGATGTCGCCGGTACGACTGGGACCGGTGATGAAGGAGAGCATGCTGGGCAGGTGGCCGGCATGACGCTCCTTGGCCTGATGCAGGGCGTCGCCGAGCGTCGGCACGATCTGGTCGAGCGTGGCGACGACGACATGCACATGCGGCAAGATCGAAAGCCCGCGGCCGCCGCTGGTCGCACTCGAGACGAGAATCGAACCCGTCTGGGAGACAAGGGCCTCGCACGTCGTGACGCCAGCATCACAGGCCTCGAGAAATCGCTTGTCGCACGAGGGGGCGTCGACGCGGTAGGTCTCACACGGCACGCCTGCCAGCAGCGGCTCGATGACCGGATCGGCATGGTAGGCCATGCGCTTCCACCCTCGTTCACGGGCGAGTTCAGCGAGATAGTGTGTCGCGGCCTGCTCGTCCAGCGTCTGCACCACGGTCGCGCGAAGTTTCTCGAGGTTCTCCGTGAGGATCTGCCGCTGCTCGCGTGGTGAATCGCCACCATCGGGCAGCCAAGGCGTGGCCACCTCCAGGGGGAGCACGGTGAGGCCGGGGTGGCCTGTCTTGTCGGCCGGCACCGCTGCAGCCTTGGCGTCGCGAGACTTCAGGTGCGGCAAGGGCGCGGGAACCCGGAGAGCTTCGCGGATACGGGCAAGGATCGTGTCGCGGGCGTTCATAGAAGGAGGACAGGCCGCAGCCTATCGAGGAGGACCGGGTTGAGCCTGTCCTACGTTCGGCTTCTCCACTGGTCGCGGAAACTCTTCGCCGGTGCGGCAGGCAGATCGCGGGTGGCCAGCCAATCGCGGAGGAGCGGTGGGCGGAGGGCCTTCACGAGGCCGAGTGTTTTGCGGAAAACCGCGCCCCCGGTCGCAAACAGCCACGGACGCCGGGCCACCATCACGAACATCCGATGCCCGAGCCGCTCCCAACGGTTGGGCGCGGTTCGGGCGGCGTTGCGGCGGTTGTGGAGCAGGTGGTGGTGGATGTCGATCCGCACCGGGCAGGCGTCGGTGCAGGCGCCGCACAGGGAACTCGCTCCGGAGAGGTGGTTCCAGTCGGCGAGGCCCCGCAGGTGCGGCGTGATCACCGACCCGATCGGCCCCTGGTAGGTGGTGCCGTAGGTGAAGCCACCGACGTTCTTGAAGATCGGGCAGACGTTGAGGCAGGCGCCGCAGCGGATGCAGTGGAGGCTGTCTCGCTGCTCAGGGTCGGCAAGAATCGCCGTCCGCTGGTTGTCGAGGAGCACGAGGTGCATCTCCTCGGGACCGTCGCATTCGCCCTCCCGTCGCGGACCGGAATAGAGCGTGTTGTAGCAGGTCATCGGCTGGCCGGCCCCGGCCGTGGCGAGCATCGGCAGCAGCACGGCGAGATCGTCAAGATGCTCCACCACCTTCTCGATCCCCGAGATCGCGATGTGCACCCGCGGCAGGGCGGCAGTGAGGCGGGCGTTACCCTCGTTTTCCGTGATCGAGATCTGGCCCGTTTCAGCCACCAGAAAATTTGCGCCAGTGATGCCTACGTCGGCATCGATGTAGAGCTGCCGCATGTGGCGGCGGGCGATCATCGTCAGCTCTTCGGGGCTGTCGGTCGGCGGCGTGCCGAGGTTCTTCTGGAAGAGGTCGCTGATCTCGTCGCGGCGGACGTGCATACACGGGAAGACGAAGTGGTAGGGAGGCTCGCCTCGCAACTGCTGGATGAACTCGCCGAGGTCGCTTTCCACGACGCCATAGCCATCCTGTTCCATGGCGGCATTGAGGTGGATCTCCTCGCTCGTCATGCACTTGCTCTTCACGACCGCCCTCGCCTTGGCGGTCCGGAGCAGGTCGAGCACAATTCCGCGGGCCTCGTCGGCAGTGCGGGCCCAGTGCACCTGCCCACCATTGGCCTCAAAGGCGGTGACGAATCGGGGGAGCAGCTCATCGAGCTGGTTGACAGCCGACCACTTGGCGAGGCTAGCGGCGTCGCGGGCCTGCTCCCAGTCGCGGAAGCGGGACTTTTGCAGATCGCGATTGGTGTAGTAGCCGCCAAGGGCCTTGCGGACGAACGACCGGTGGCCCGTATCGCGGACATGCTCCGCAGCGTCGTGGAGAAACTTTTTCTTGGCGAGTTGCGGCAGAGCCGCTTCATGGGCGATCATGACCACATAATAGCTGAAGGGCGATCATGCGGTGTTGCAGCTGAGCGTGGCT
>JBIKNV010000244.1:0-4815 GCA_044358475.1 Pirellulales bacterium
AGACTGGCAAGCCGCTTGCGAATGTGGCGATCGACAACGCGGGCTTCGAGGCCGGCACGGTGGGATCGCTGCCCGACCGCTGGCGGTGGCAGGTGAAGCCGGTCGACGCAGTGGCGGCTGTGGCCGATGTCGACGTCTCTGCCGGGAAACAGGCGCTGGGCATCAATGCCGGCACAGGCAAAGATGGTTCGGGCAAGGAGATTTCCGCGCAGGTCATCTCATCCGAGTTCGCCATCCAGCCGGGCCACAGCTATCGGCTCTCCGCGTCGCTGCGGGCGAACCGGCCGGGAGTGAAGGTCGGGCTGATGATGCAGTCACACATCCCGCACGTCTTCTTCTGGGCCAACTCACCCAACCAGGCGACGATCGACACGGAATGGAAGCCGGTAGAGTTCGCGTTTCGGGTACCGGCCCCCGGCGAGCCCGGGTATCACGAAAAGATGCAGACTGCGGTGGTGCGGATCGACGTCAGCGGCGTCGGCGCTGGCGTGCTTATCGACGAGGTGAAGCTCGAGGAGGTCGAAGCCCTCGATGAGTGGGCCTCGTGGCAGTCGCTCGGCTGCGACGGGAAATCGGTTGTGGCCGATCCTCTCTTCATCAACCGTGACAAGGACGACTACCGGCTGCAGCCGCAATCGCCCGCCTTTGGGCTTGGGTTCCGGCAGATTCCGCTCGAGAAGATCGGCCCCTATGCCGATGACCTGAGGGCCAGCTGGCCGATCATCGAGGCAGACGGAGCCCGGGAAAAGCCGCTCTCGGGGCCGTGACGGCTAAGGCGCACTCCCCGAAAAGACCCTTGCCGGGGCCGCCGAGAGAGCGTAATTTGCAGTAGTCATTGGCGGGTTTTTGGAATGGATCGTTTTTCGTCCGATCGCCGGGGAAATACGCTTCGGTTCGAGTCAGTCATCAACACCCGCCTGAGTCTGCAGGGGTCTACAATCATGCCTGGCATTTCATGTGGTCACAGTGTCAACGACCGCTCTTGTCACGGTGTGGGCCGCGGCGGTTTCACACTCGTAGAACTGTTGGTCGTGATCGCCATCATCGGCGTGCTGATCGGCCTGCTGCTGCCGGCCGTGCAGGCGGCCCGCGAGTCTGCCCGCCGCGTCACGTGCGTGAACAAAGTCAAGCAGATGACGCTCGCCATGCAGAACCTTGCCAATACCCAAGCCCAGCCCGCCTTCCCATCGGCCGGATACAAACCGACGAGCAGCCAATGGTGGACTGGCGATAGTCAATGGCTCTAATGGTCGTCCCTCAACTGCTCGGTCCTCCCATTTATCGAGGGAAGCGACGTGATCGAGGGATATCAACTGAATAACTGGACCGACGGCCCCGCCACCCACGACACTCCCGGACTGCCCGCCAACATCAATCGCACCGTCGGCAGAAGAAAGGTACCGGCGTTTCTCTGCCCTTCAAATGGACCAACGAACTTTACGACCCCGCCTGGCGTGAACTATGCATGGAACACCGGCTCCACGATCTACGCAAACGACACCCGCATGAACGGGCCAGTGCAGCAGGTCAGGGCCACCAAGCTCAGCACGATCACCGATGGACTGAGCAAGACGATTCTGATGTCTGAAATGCTGACCGGTGACAACAATGCCGCGGCCTTCACCTTCCCCCGTGACATCCTCTACTCGGTCGCAACGTCGCCGATTACCACCGCCGTCATGCCGCCGCAGTCACAGGTGGACGCCCTGGGAACCGCCGCGGAAACGGCCATGAATGGCGGTGCCGCCAGCGGCCACCGCAGCAACATGGGCGACTATTGGCATTTCAACTCGTACGGCTCGACTCTCTACAACACCGTCGCCACGCCAAACTGGAAGTACCCCACGAGCACGTCGTGGGCGAGCACTGCCTGGTTACTCGGCGGCGACGGTGTCTATCCGGCCCGCAGTGCCCATGGTGGCGGGGTCACGGCAGGTTTCTGCGACGGGGCTGTGCTGTTCATTCCTGACGGCATCGACCACGTCGTCTATCAGCGGCTCGGCGGCCGCAATGACGCCGGCATTGCAAACAATTTCTGACAGCGTACCGGGAATCCCGCAATGGCGATCGCAGAATGCAGGCGGCAACGCATTGGTCGGCCGGCGACGTTTTGGAACGGCGCTTCGCCTCTTCGGCTGTTGATCGTCGTAGTGAGCGTGGCATGCGTCATGGGGTGTGGTCGAGGCTACAAGGAGAAGGTCATAGCCGCCAAGGAGTTCACACCCTTGGAGCGGGCCGTCAAGATGCTCGAGGGCTATGCCGCCGGTGAGCCGGTCGGCAGTGAGTTCATGGGCTTTGAATTGTTGAGAGAGGAGCTGCGATCGCACAACGCCGATCCCGGTGGCGTCCTCGACAATGCTTTCGGTGAGATCGAGAAATCGATGAGGAGACCCGCCGAAGTGAAGGCGATCGCCCAGCGAACGCTTGCCGAACTCACAAAGGCGGACGCCCAGCCGCAGTAGCAGTGGGGGTACAAAACCCGCCCGTCGCCCTTTGTCGACCGGTGATCGGGCACGTGGCGCAGTGATCACCAGGGCAGCCGGACATCGGCCACAATCAAGGCCGCTCGGAGCCGGCCGCATCCGGAAGCGCGAGCGCTGCCAGTCGGCTGAGCTCTTCGGGTGACAGGGCACGGTTGAACACGGCGACCCCGCCGATCCAGCCGGTAAAGCCGACGCTCCGACTGGAATGAATGACGCGTCCGATGGTGAAGGGCCCACCCGTGGCGGCATCGGAAGGGGCGTAGAGGGCGTGAGGGAACCACCAGGGATTCAGCCGGAGTGCGGTGAGCGTGCGGCTGGTCTCCCGCCACCCGTCGGCCGTCCGCGTTTCCGTGACGCGGACCTTCGTGTAGGGATACTCGCGGAGTTCGACACGTTCTTTCGCGTCGTCGCGCTCCAGCGTGACCGCCAGCGGGCTTTCCTCGGGCGGCTCGTAGTACTGATCGGGTGGAAACGCCGGATCTTCGCCGACCTGGAGGCCGGGCTCGCGCCGGAGCCTTCCCTGGAGCCAGGCATTCGCGGCAGACGAGAGCAGTCGGTCCTGCTGCGGATCGTCAAGCCAACGGTCGCCGGCAACGCCGTCGAGCCAGCCGGTGAGCACATGCCGCTCGTGGTCGAAGGTCATCGCGAAGCAATGCCAGGAACGATCGAGCAGGTCGGGGGCAGCGGTGGCCGGCACCTCCGGCGCAGTCGCCGCGGAGTTGCACTTCTGCAGGCAGTAGCGATTGAGAAACGAGCCTGCTCCATTGTCCGAGACGTGGCCGCAGCTGCTGCCGGGCTTGTTGAGGCCGGCGAAGAGGGCGTATTGCCGTTGGCCCCGCTCGACCCGGCGCACGCCCGCCGTCTCTGGCTGCCGCAGGTCGGTTCCCTCGTGCCAGATGCCAGCCAGCGCGTGGTTGCCGCTCTCACGGATCGCCCACACGACCACCGACACGCTCGCTCCTGCTCCCTTGATGTCGAGCGGTGTTCCGTGCAGCCGCTGCCGTGGCACCAGCAGGAGCGGCCGGAAGTCCGGATCCGTCTCCTGGCGGATCAGGATCGCTTCCCCGAATGGCCCCCGGCCGAGCAGCGGGAAGTCGGCATAGGTGGCCTCCCGGCCGACGCCCCAGTAGTCGCGGACATAGTTGGCGGCATCGAGCGGATAGTTCATCGCAGGGCCCGGCGAAACCCGGGCGACGAACCGTCTTGCTCCATCGGGCTCTCGCGCGACGAAATCCCAGAAGGCGACGAGGCCGGGGGTCGCGACCACCGTCGCCACTCGGGCGTCCGCGACGGCGTTCTCCGGCGTCACCGGTGTGGGGCCGGGCGACGGGGCGGTCCAGCCGGTGGCCGGTTGTGAGGAGAAGACGGCAAGAACCAGCAGACCGGGCCAGCCGGCAAGACTCATTTGAGCGCTGAGACACGATCGACGACGCGTCATGGGCGGGATCCTCGGGGGAGTTGCTACAAGCAGTCGGCAACGGCGGCCATGGCGACGGCGGTGAGCCGCTCGACCTCGCTCCGCGCGAGTTCAGCCCGGCGTCGTGCGCCGTCGGGATCACGGGCCATCGCGAGCACGGCGGGCGGAAGCCGCTGCAGATCGGCCTCCTGGTCAAAGTCGAAGAGCCAGTCACCCAGGCCGATATCCCGCCACATGAGCCCTTTGGTCGTCTGTTCGGCCCATCGGCAGACGATCGCCGGCACGCCATTGCCGATGCACATGATGGGCGAGTGCATCTCGTTGCCGAAGAGGCCCGCGCTCCGCACATAGGTGGAGATCGCCTCGTCCGGTAGCCAGAAGCGGTCGCGCCAGACGACGCGACGGCGGACGTCGTCGGGAAGCTTCTCGACAATCAATTCGCGGCCGACCGCCACCTGCGTCATATCTTCGGGACACACGAGCACGGCCAGTCCTGTCTGACGGACGACGTCGGTGATCGCCTGACGCAGCGGAGCGTGGTCATGCTCCTTGAGCGCCTCATTGCGGGCGTGCTTGACGGGATCGAAGCGGGCTTTCTTGGACGGGATGCTCCAGTAGGGCGTGAAGCGTAGGCGGGGAATACAGCAGAGAAACCGCCCCCGCTCGAGGCCTTGGGCGGAGAGAAACGACTCCGCAGCGGCATCGTCACGCAGATCGGTGCCAAACGCCCCATCCGGCCCCAGGCCGGTCACCGGGCATGTGCAGCCACTTTCCCGAGCGAGTGCCAGTGAGGCCGAGTCTCGAAAGAAGACAAACCGCGACGCGTTGAAGAGTTCGATCGTCGGCATGATCGAGCCCGCCGCCCCCACAGGCGACGCGTTACCGGAGAACGTGATGCCATAGACACCGAACGGC
>JBIKNV010000245.1:0-4812 GCA_044358475.1 Pirellulales bacterium
CGGCCACCCCGTCCATACGGATCGCCGTCATCAGTCGCGTCTGCACGCCGAGCGACTCGAGTGCATCCTGCAATGCCAGGCCGTTGATCGTGGTGGCGAGCATCCCCATGTAATGTGCGGTGGCCTCTTGGACACCGGCATTCCCCGCCGTGAACGACGCACCGCGAAGAATGTTGCCACCGCCGATCACGACGGCCAACTGCCCCCCCTGCGCTGCCGCCAGCGCAATCTCCTGGGCGATGTGGAGTACCTCCTGCATCGAGATGCCCCGCTCCCCGGGACGGGCGAAGCTCTCACCGGAGAGTTTCAGGAGCACGCGGCGATACGGCCTTCCATCCGACATACAACGCCTCCCCTCCGAAGACCTTCAGGCCACCGGGCTCGCGCCCGGTGCTTACTGGTTGTGCATCCACCGGGCTCGCGCCCGGTGCTTACTGGTTGTGCATCCACCGGGCTCGCGCCCGGTGCTTACTGGTGTGCTCCGCCCAGGAAGCCGCAGGGCGCAAGCCCGCGGGATAACGCACCACGCGGCGATACGGCCTTCCATCCGACATACAACGCCTCTCCAGCCCCTCTGGTGTTCACGGAATGAGGACTGGCGGATCGAGAAAGGGAGGCTCGGGGGTCGGCGAACGCTCGAGGAGCGTTGGCGTATCCTCGCCCGGCGAGGAGACTTTTGCCGCCCCCGAGCCGGCGCCACGCTGGTTCGCGTTGTGTTAAGCCGCCGCGTGAATCTACCCGAGCTTCCAGTTCTCCATCCGCTTCACCTCGAGGCCAGCCGCTTTCGCGAATTGGCCCACCGACTGCTTGTCGTCCTTCACGAACGGCTGCTCGAGGAGCACGCACTGGCTGAAGAAGTTTCGCAGCCGGCCCTCGATCATCTTGCCGATGATGTTCTCTGGCTTCCCTTCCTTGCGGGCCGCCTCACTGAGAATCTCCCGCTCCTTGTCAACGACCGCCGGGTCGAGTTCTTCCTTCGAAACAGCCTGCGGGGCGAGTGCCACGACATGCATCGCCACCCCCTTGGCCGCCTCGGCCGCGTCGGGGCCGGTCACGTTGCCGGCCACCTCGACGAGCGCCGCCTTCGAGCCGTCGTGGTGGGCGTAGCCACCACACGGGGCGTCGATCCGGAGGATTCGCGACAACTCGAAGACCTCCCGCATCCGGTTGAAGAGATCGTCTTTCAACTCGCCGAGCGTCTTGTCGGGATGAGCGGTGCTCTTCTGGGCCAACAGTTCGTCGGCGGTCGTGGCGCCGGGCCCAAGGGCCAGCGTCTTGGCAACGTCGTTGCAGAGATCCTTGAAGTCGGGGCTATTGGCGACCGGAGCGCTTTCACACTTGAGCACGATCATCGCGCCCACGCCCTTGGCCAGATCGGTGTACACCGCCAGTCGGCCGGTCGTCGTCTCCCGGTCGGCCCGCAGGGCCTGTGTCTTGATGCCCTGCTTCCGCAGCCACTCAACGGCCTCCTCGGTGTTGCCGCCACACTCGGCCAGCGCCTTCTTGCATTCCATCATGGGAAGGCCCGTTTTTTCCCGAAGGGCCATCACTGCGGCGGCTGTTATCTGGGCCATGTCACGTGCTCCTCAAAGAAAGAACGGGGAATATCGCGCCCTGCTCACAGGCACGAAAAATGGTCACCGGCAAAAAGGGCCTCCGAGTGGTCCTCTCCGCCTTACGACGAGACGGCCGGTGGCTTCGGAGCCGCCGGTTTCACGTTGCCGCGGGCCCGCGGAGCGGATTTCTTGGTTCCGCCGGCATCGGCACCTTCAGCCGACACCTGCGCCTCGGCGGCGACCTGCGACTTCCCCTCGAGGATCGCGTCGGCGAGCCGTGACGCGACCAGTTCAATCGAACGGATCGAGTCGTCGTTGCCGGGGATCGGGAGGTCGACCACGTCAGGGTCGCAGTCGGTATCGATCAGGGCCACTGTGGTGATGCCCGTCTTGCGAGCCTCGTTGATGGCGTTCTTCTCCTTCTTGGGGTCGAAGACCACCAGGCACTCGGGCAGCCGGGAGAGCGTGCGGATGCCGCCGAGATTCCGCTCCATCTTGCGAAACTCGCGCCGCAGCGACGACTGCATCTTCTTGGAGTAGGTGTCGAACTCCGGCGAGGGAAGCAACTTCTCGAGTTCTTCCAGACGGGCGAGACGATTGCGGATGGTGCGAAAGTTGGTGAGCGTGCCGCCGAGCCAGCGGTCGCTCACATACGGCATGCCGCAGCGGGCAGCCTCGCGGGCGACCGCCTCGGCCCCCTGCCGCTTGGTGCCGACGAACAGAATGAGGCTGCCGGAGGCCGCCACCTGCTTGAGGTATTTCTTGGCCCGCAGCAGACCGCGGATCGTCTCGCGAACGTCGATGATGTGGATCAGGTTGCGGCGGCCGTGGATGTACGGCTTCATCTTCGGGTTCCACCGGCTGGCACGATGGCCAAAGTGAACACCCGCTTCAATCAGTTCTTGGGCCAAGACGTTCGACACGCAGACTCTCTCGCTCGTGAAAGGGAATGGGGACGGACTTTGCAGCACCGCAAACTATCGGCTTTTTTGGGCCTCTGTCAACGCTCACCCCGGATCCCCGCCGCAGGCGTTACAGCCGGCCAAAAACGAGTCCGCCACCGCGGCCAGAGGCAATCCGGAGGCTTGAATCACGGTCTCGGCCCAAACTACACTCCGGGACTGCCCTTTCGCCCGTTCCCCGCAAGCTACCCGCACCATGCGTCACGTCCTTTCGGCCACCGTCCAAAACGTCCCGGGCGTGCTGGCCCATGTGTCGGGCATGCTCGCCTCACGGGGCTACAACATCGACAGCCTCGCCGTGGGCGAGACCGAGGATCCCGGCTTCTCGCGAATGACCTTCGTCCTCCGCGGTGACGACCGGATGCTCGATCAGGTTCGTCGCCAGTTGGAAAAGATCGTCACCGTCGTCCGCGTTGACGACATCTCCTCCCGCAACTACGTCGAACGGGATCTGATGCTCATCAAGGTGGCGGCCCCGGCCGGCCCGACGCGGTCGCACGTCAAGGAGCTTGCCGAGATTTTCCGCGGCCGGATCGTCGACGTCGCCGCCGATAGCGTGATCGTCGAGGTCTCCGGTACCGAGAAGAAGGTGGAGGGATTCATCGAGCTGATGCGGCCGATCGGCATCCTCGAGCTCGTCCGCACCGGACGCATTGCCCTGGTTCGCGGCAGCCCCCCCACCCGCGAACTCACCGAAGCAGCCGACGGCGGTCGTCCTGCCGACGCCGCCGACGTCCGCGAATCACTCGCCTGACGTTTCCCCCCTGATAAAATTGTTCCTTCCCTTTTTTCGGAGCCAACCCTTGCCCGCCACGATCTATTACGACGCCGACCTGAAAGCCCTCGACGGTAAGACCATCGCCATCATCGGCTATGGGAGCCAGGGGCACGCTCAGGCCCAAAACCTTCGCGACAGTGGGCTGAAGGTGGTCGTCGCCCAGCGTCCGGGCGGGCCCAACTACGACCTCGCCAAGAGCCATGGCTTCGAGCCCATGAGCGTCGAGGATGCCGTCAAGCAGGCCGACGTGATCAACATCCTGCTGCCTGACGAACTCCAGGGAGATGTCTACAAGGCGTCGATCAAGCCGCATCTCAAGCCAGGTGCCATCCTGATGGCGAGCCACGGCTTCAACTTCCACTTCAACCAGGTCGAGCCGCCAGCCGGCCATGACATCATGCTCGTGGCCCCCAAGGGGCCCGGCCACCTGGTCCGCAGCGAGTACGTGAAGGGGGGCGGCGTGCCCTGCCTGATCGCGCTCGGCCCCGGCGCCAGCGAGGCCACGAAGAAGATCGGGCTGGCCTACGCCAAGGGGATCGGTGGCACCCGCGGGGGCGTGATCGAGACGACGATCGCCGAGGAAACCGAGACCGACCTTTTTGGGGAGCAGGCCGTGCTCTGCGGCGGCGTCTCGGAGCTCATCAAGGCCGGGTTCGACACGCTCGTCGAGGCGGGCTACCAGCCGGAAATGGCCTATTTCGAGTGCCTCCACGAAATGAAGCTGATCGTCGACCTGCTCTATCAAGGCGGCCTGGAATACATGCGGTACAGCGTGTCGAACACCGCCGAGTACGGCGACTACACCCGTGGCAAGCGGATCATCACCGACGAGACCCGCGCGGAGATGAAGAAGATTCTCGATGAGATCCGCTCTGGCGAGTTTGCCCGCGACTGGATCCTGGAGAACCGGGGCGGGGCGGCCATGTTCAAGGCTACCCGTCGCCGGGAGCGGGAGCACAAGCTCACCGAGACCGGCCGTCGGCTCCGCAAGATGATGAAATGGATCGACAGTAAAGAAGTATGACACCAGAGGAATACGAGTCGCGGATCCTCTATGAGCAGCTCCAGCCGGGCGACCGGGTGGAGGTGTTGCATGGCGTGACGGTCGGCTCGACCGCGAAGTGGAGCACGACCACGGTCGGGCGGGTGCTCCGTCGCGAGCGGCGGCGGCACGGTCTCCACTTCCGTCGCAATACGGACGACAAGGTCTACAGCGACGTGCTGATCCTCGCCCGCGACGACGGCGAACTCACCACCGTCACGATTGACGAGTACACCCGGCTCCGGAAGATATGATTTCCACCGAGTGCCGCAGGCTCGGGTCAGTCTTCAAAAGTAGCGGCTCGGCTTCTGCGGAATCCGTCGTCTTGCCTGCCACAGTTCCCGCGCCAAGTGGTGCTCGAAAGCGGCTCGAGGCCAGTCGAGCACCATGATGAAAAAGGCCGCCCGCAAGAGCCGCCAAAACACATGCCGTCCTGAAAGACGTCGCCGATCGACGAAAGCAGCGACGGCAAGC
>JBIKNV010000246.1:0-4805 GCA_044358475.1 Pirellulales bacterium
AGGCCACCGGGCTTGCGCCCGGTGCCTTCTGGTGCCGGAGTACAGAAAGCCGCCAGGCGCAAGCCGGCGGGCTGCCCGCCAGCCGGCGCCACAGCAGCCACCGGGTTTGCGCCCGGTGCTTTCTGGGGGCAGGGCGGATCACGTGAACCGCGACCGACCTAGAAGAGCGTAAAAATTCTGGGGTCGGCCAGCGAGTTGGCGATGAACCGGGCGCCGGGGAATTCGTGTCGCCGGCTGTGGCCTCCCGGCACGGCGACTGCCACCGCACCGGCAGCGACGGCCGCCTTGCACCCCGTCGCCGAGTCTTCGAGCACGAGCATCCGCTCCGGCACCACGCCCAGCCGCCGCGCCGCCGTTTCATAAATCTCCGGATGCGGCTTGCCATGCGTCACATCGGCACTCGTCAGCACGAAGCCAAACCGGTCGAGTAGGCCGACCCGGCCGAGCACGTCATGGGCGAAGTCGGGCCCGCTGCTCGTCGCCACGCCCCGCGGCAGCCCGCGGCCCACAAGATCCTCGACAAGCGCCACCGCCCCCGGCATCGGCTCAAGCCGCGAATCGAGCAGACCCTGAAAAATCTCCTTTGTCTCGGCGGCCAGCATCTCGACCGTGTCGGAGAGCTGGTGCCAGTCGATCATCACCTGGAGAGCGACCCGCTGCGGCCGGCCCATCATCGCGTCGAGCAGGTCGCCGTCGAATGCGTGGCCGCGGCGGCGGAGCATCTCCGTGCCGACGTGCTGGTAGAGGTCTTCCGTGTTGACGAGCAAGCCGTCGAGATCGAACACGACGGCATCAATCATTCCGCTTGAAGTTGCTTTCACCGCCTGTGTCCTCAGGATCAATTCGATAGACCGCATAGTGGTCATTGGCGTGCACCCGCTCGACACCTGGGCCATCGAGCCCCGGAGCGTCGGCCGCCACGATCGCATGGCTGGCAGCATATTTCTCGGCCACAGCGAGAAGATGCTCGCGGCCCAGCGCAGCAGCGTCGGTTTCCATCCCCTTGAGCGAGCCGTCTCGCGAAAAACAGTCGATCAGCCGCTGCCGCCACTCGATAATCGATTCCGGAGCCTGCGGAATGTTTTTCCAGTTCACCACCTCGGCCCGGCCGGTCCGCCACACAAAACTCCCGGCCCGGCGCGGCACGATAAAGCAGGCGTCGGCCGACGTGGTGTCCGCCACCCAGCCGCAGATCTCCCGCCAGGCGTCGGCCTGCATGAACTTGTCGGCCCGCGGCACGATGTCGCGGCCCGGCAGCGGCCAGTGGCGGCTCTCATTGCCGAGATCGATCGCCAGCAGCAGAAACGCCGCCCACCGCACCGCCGCCGCCGAGCCAAACATTTTTTGCAGCACCCTTGCCTCGGCGAGGATCGTCGCGGCCCCGATCGCCAGGGCCAGTGGGGCGAGCCCGTCGCTGAGGCGAAACCAGTAAAACTTGAGCAGGCCGTAGGCCACGTCGGCATTCACCGCTTCCGTAAACGCAATACAGTAGCCCACGAGCGAAATTGCCAGGGCCGCGAGCGTGAAGCCATGCAGCCGGCGGCGGGCAGCGCTTTCAGGAAGGTGCTTGGCGATCAGCCAGGAGACGAACACCGCCAGAAGGTGGCGGGCGATCATGCCATCGGCGAAGGTGCGTGGCAGGAGGTGGTGCGGCAGCCGCTCGGTGACGTAGATCCGCGTCGCCGCCTCCCGCACGGCCGGATCGACACCAAACGAGAGCACGAGCGCCGGCCAGAGCCCTATCATCGCGAGAGCGACGCCGACCACCAGAGGCACCACCGGCATCCACAGCCGCCGCTCGAACGCCAGCCGCTCGAGCACAAGTGCAATCATCCCCCAGCCGCCGACGAGCGGATGCACGGCCGTCGCCGCCCCGAGCGCCACCCACGCGATGGCCCACCGGTCGCGGGCGATCTCGCCCGCCGCCCAGAGCACACCCGCCCAGGCGAACACCTTCGCCTCGCACCCGCCGATCATCCATTCGCCCGCGGCCGTGGTGTGCCGGAGGGCGAGCGAAAACACGGCCGCCGCCAGCAGCCGCGATTCCATTGAACCGAGCGTGACCCGGGCCGCATGCACAAAGCCCAAAGCAAGCGCCAGCCAGCCCGCAGCGCGGCCAATCCAAGCGGCCTGCGACAACGGCAGCGCCGCCGCGACCGGCCCGATCACCAGCGTGAAGAGTCCGTGGGCCTCCGGCGAGTCGAGAAAAAAATCATTCGCCGCCCATGAGGGATCAACGTCGTGCCGCGCCCGGGTGAGGTAATGGGCCTCGTTGACATCGGGCGTGGGCCAGGCACCGGCGGCTGCAAACAGCAGGAAGACGACAAGCAGTTCCATGAGCCGCGGCGCGGAGCCGCCCGCAGCCGCTGGTGTGTGCTCTCTTTCACCCGACATGGCCCGGCCCTATAACGTCGCTGCTCTCTTTGGAGTCGTTCCGAAGAGGATACCGTGTGAGGCCACGCCTCGACGAGCTTCGGAGATCAATTCATGCCCGCACGTGCAGGCTCACGAGCGGCCGCGCTTCGCCGCAGCGTCGGTGAGGCCACGATCGCGATCCCCGGCGCGCCGATCGCGCTGGCGGCGCGGCTTATTGAGCGGGAGGGTTTTGAGGCCGTCTACCTGTCGGGCGCGGCTCTGTCGGCCGGCGTGTTTGGCGTGCCCGATATCGGCATCGTCACGCTCGACCAGCTTGTGGAGCAGACGCGGGTGATCGCCGCGGCCACCACGCTTCCGCTCATCGTCGATGCCGACACCGGCTTCGGCGGGCCTGATGCCGTGGCCGAGTGCGTGCTGAGACTGGAGGAGGCCGGGGCCGCCGCCATCCAACTCGAAGACCAACGCTGGCCAAAGCGGTGCGGACATCTGCCCGGCAAGGAACTCATCGACACGGCCGAGATGTGCGAGAAGCTCGCGGCCGCCCGCGGGGCCTGCCGCAACCCCGACACCCTCATCATCGGCCGCAGCGATGCCCGCGGCGTGACCGATCTCGACGACTGCCTCGCGCGGCTCGCGGCCTATCGCGATGCCGGTGCCGACTGGCTCTTCCCCGAGGGGTTGACCTCCCGCGACGAGTTTGCCCGCGTCGGCCATGACCTGGGGGGCGACGACGGCACGCCGCTGCTGGCCAACATGACCGAGTTTGGCACGAGCCCCCTCATCTCGGTCACCGATCTGGCCGAGATGGGCTTCGCCGCGGTGCTCTTCCCCGTCACGCTTCTGCGGCTGGCGATGAAGGCGATGGAAGTGGGCCTCGGCATCCTCGGCGACGAGGGCACCCAGGAGAGCCTCCTCGATCTCATGCAGACGCGACAGGAGCTGTACGACCTTCTCGGCTATGACCCCAGCCATCCCGAAGCCCACCTGCCGGAGCCTCGCCCATCATGACCGCCCCCGCCCCACAGGCCGATTCCTTTTCCAAGGGCCTTGCTGGCATCGTGGCCGGCCGCACCGCCATCTCGTCGCTGGAGGGCGATCTTCGCTACCGCGGCTACGCGATCGAGCCGCTCGCACGTGCAGGCGACTTCGAGGAGACAGCCTATCTGCTCCTGCACGGCGAACTGCCTGGCCGCGAGCAACTGGCGGCCTTCTCCGATCGGATCGCGGCCGCGGCCCGATCGCTCGATCAGACTGTCATCGATGTGCTTGCTCGGCTGGCAGCGGTCGCCCCCGATGCCTCGCCCATGGACGCCCTTCGCACCGCCGTGAGCGTGCTTGGCCAGATCGAACGCGACGAGGCCCCCGGGTCCCGCGAACAGCTTCTCTCGCAGGCCGAGCGGCTCCTCGGGCAGGTGCCGGCCGCCCTTGCGGCGTGGATCGATCTCTCGTCGGACCGGCCCGTGGCTGCCTGGCCTGATGGGCCGATCGCGGCAGCACTGCTCGCCCGCCTCACCGGCCGCACACCTCCCGACGCCCATGTTCGCGTCTTCGGCACCACGCTCGTGCTCTATGCCGAACACGAATTCAATGCCTCGACATTCGCCGCCCGCACGGTCGTCTCGACCGGCTCTGACATGCATTCCGGCGTCACCGCGGCGATCGGGGCCCTGAAGGGTCCGCTGCACGGCGGAGCCAATGAGCAGGTGCTCGCCCAGCTCGCTGAGATCGGCTCGGTCGACAAAGCCGATGCCTGGGTGGCGGAGCAGTTTGCCACCAAGCGGGTGGTGATGGGCTTTGGCCACCGTGTCTACAAGGATGGCGACGTCCGTGCAAAGCTGCTCGGCCGGCTCTGCCGCGACATGGTGGCTGGCGACGCGGCGGCCGGAGCGCTCGAGGAACTCGCCTCCCGCATCGAGTCGCTCATGCTCGACCGGAAGAATCTCCGCCCTAACCTCGACTGGCCGGCCGCCCGCGTCTATCACGCTCTCGGCCTGCCGATCCGCGTGTTCACGCCGATCTTCGTGGTCTCGCGCATGAGCGGCTGGACGGCCCACATCATCGAGCAGGTGGGCGACAACCGCCTGATCAGGCCGATGTCGCTCTACACCGGGCCCGACCCGAGGGACTACGTGCCAATCACTTCGCGCTGATTGACTGGCCGAGCACCGCCGGGGCGCGGCCACTCGACTGCTGGGCGGCCGGGACCGGAACTGGCTTGACGGTGGGCTCGACGATCACCTGCACCGTCACCGGCGGCACCGCATTCTCACCGAGGTCGGTCGTGATCTTGAGCTGTCGCTCGACCTTGCCAGCCACGTCGCCCGCCTGAAACGTCACGGGCAGGATGTGCACCTTGGAAGGCGTCGCCTTCGGCTCGCACGACAGGCACCCGTCGGGGCAGACGACTCCCGTCACCGAGAAGGGCCGGT
>JBIKNV010000247.1:0-4802 GCA_044358475.1 Pirellulales bacterium
GTAAACATGGTCGAGAGGCAGCAGACCTGGCACCTCCCCGATCCGGTCGATCCCGTGCCCGTCGAACAGGGGATCGGCGTCTACTTCACGCGGCTGGTAATCGGCGGTGTCGACTTTGCGATTCTCGAGGACCGCAAGTTTAAAACCGGGCCGGCCGGCACGATCCCGCAGATGGGCCCGCGGCCCGACCACATCGTCGATCCGGCCTACGACCGCCAGGCGATCGACCTGCCGGGGCTCGAACTGCTCGGAACACGGCAGCTCACCTGGCTGCGGCGCTGGGCCGACGACTGGCAGGGCATCCGCGCGAAGTGCGCCCTCTCGCAGACCGCCTTCTGCGGCGCCGTCCATCTCCATGGCAAGCCCGACAATCGCCTCCTCGCCGATCTTGATTGCAACGGCTGGCCGCAGTCGGGCCGCAACGAGGCGGTCCGCATCCTCAAGCAGGCCCGGGCGACACACCTCTGCGGCGACCAGCATCTGGCCGTGGTGGTCCAGCATGGCATCGATGCGCACGGCGACGGGCCTTGGTCGTTCACCGGCCCGGCAATCGTCAACACGATCTACGGCCGCTGGTGGCATCCGCTTGATGAGAAGCCCGGCGCGAACACGGTGCCCGACAGCCCGCTCCCGTGGACCGGCGACTATGAAGATGGCCTCGGCAACAAGATTTCCGTCGCAGCCTATGCGAATCCCGGTGACGTTACTGACGAAAAGCAGCGGGGCGACGGCTACGGCATCGCCCGATTCGACTTTGCCGACACAACCCGCGGCGCCGACGGCACGCTCACGTTTGAATGCTGGCCGCGGTTTCCACGGATCGGAGCCGACGGCGCGCCGACCCAGTATCCAGGCTGGCCGGTGCATGTGCCGGTGAAGTAGGGCAGGCCTGAGCCGGTTGGTGCGTCATCCCGCGGGCTTGCGCCCTGCGGCTGGGTGGGGAAACTTTCGCCCTGCGGCTGGGTGGGGAAACTTTCGCCCTGCGGCTGGGTGGGGAAGCTTGCGCCCTGCGGCTGGGTGGGGAAGCTTGCGCCTGGCGGCTGGGTTCACAAAACCCTCCGGTCGCTCTTGTACGCCCGCCCTCCAGGCGGGTAGCACTATCCTCCACTCAGCACCGGGCGCGAGCCCGGTGGATTGCGGCAGCGCCGGTTGGTGCGTCATCCCGCGGGCTTGCGCCCTGCGGCTGGCTGAGGGAAACGCGTGCGCGCCAAGGCACCGGACCGCGGTTATCGACGCTTCACGATGCCAGCACGTGCTTGATCGGAGTGCCGCCACCGCCGATTTTGAACGGGCGGCCGTTGGGGGCGGAAATTTCTTTGTCGTGGGGCAGGCCCGCCGCCACCGCGATCGTGGTGTTGAAGTCAGCCACCGTCACGGCATCGTCGTCGGGATGGAAGCCTCGCTCATCGCTCGATCCATGCACCACGCCCCCCTTGATGCCCGCCCCGGCCAACGCGCAGGAGAAGACCGCCGGGTGGTGGTCGCGGCCGGCGTTCTGATTGACTTCCGGGGTGCGGCCAAACTCCGTCGCCAAGACGACAAGGGTGTTTTTCAACAGGCCGCGTTCGGCGAGATCGTCGAGGAGCGCTGCCATGCCCATATCGAGCGTGCCACAGCGCTCGGGAAGATTCTCGAAGATGTCCTGGTGCATGTCCCAGGGTCCGAGTTCGACCTCGACGCACCGCACGCCCGACTCCACCAGCCGCCGGGCGAGCAGGCAACCTTGGCCGAACGTCGTATCGCCGTAGCGCCCACGGACCGCCTCCGGCTCCTTGGAAATGTCAAACGCCTCAAGATCGACACTGCCAAGCAACCGCGTCGCATCCTTGTACATCTGGTCGTAGGCGGCGATCTGCGGACCGGCGTGGAGCTGACGAAAGTCGCGGTCGATCCGGTCGGCAAGTGACAACCGCCGCTGGAACTGCTTCTCGGAGAGATAGGCGGGGCGGGTGGTGTTCTCGAGGCCGAGCTTCGGGTCGGCGATCGGCACGGGCGTGAGCGAAGCGTCGAGAAACCCGGCCCCGGGATGCTCGTTGCCATTGCCCACGAGAACATAGCCCGGCAGGTCACGGCTCTGCTTGCCCTTTACGTGCAGCGTCCACGACCCCATCGACGGATGCACGATGCTGTTGATCTGCGAATAGCTCGTCCGCATCAAGTAGGTGCCCTGCTCGTGGGCGCCCGTCTCGGTGGTCATGGCCCGGATCACCGCCAGCCGGTCGGACATGCCGGCCAGTTTTGGCAGGTGCTCACCGAAGAGCACGCCCGGCGTCTTGGTCTGGATCGCCTTCGTCTCCCCCTGCTCCTCGCGGCCGGGCTTGGGGTCGAACGTGTCGAGGTGGCTCATCGCCCCCTTCATCGTGAGAAAAATCACGCTCACGTCGCCACCCTGCGGGGGTGTGGCCGCCCGCGCGCTGGCAGACGGGCCGGCGAGCGTGTTCAGCACGGTCACGCCCAGCGCCGTACGGGCCATGTGCCCGACGACCGCCCGGCGGGAGAGCCGGTCATCGAATGGTGTCATGCTTTCCATCGGATTTCCTCCGGCCCCTTTGGGGAGCCTGTGCGTCACTGGATGAAGATGAACTCACGGGTGTTGAGCAACGCCCAGATCAGGTTGCCAAACCCGGCCGCCGGTGTGTCGGCGGTCAAGACTTCCTCACGGGCGAGCCGCCGATCCTCGGCCGACGGCGTGTGCGACAGCACCGACAGGAAGATCACGTCGATCGCCTCCTGCGGCGTGTGCTCGACGACGTTGTCGTAGATCACCGAGCCCTTCTCGAGCATGCTGTGGGTGATCGGCCCGTTGAACATCGTGAGGATCTGCGGCACCGTGGCCACCGTGCGGGATCCATCGATCGTTTCGCGGTCGCTCTGGCCAAACTGCCGCAGAAAATGCCCCAGCGGCAAGGGGGCCGGCATCTCGCTGGCCCGCACGAGCAGCTGGCCCCGATACCCAACCGTCTGCTGCAGCTGCCGCATCCGCCGCGGCGGGGCATACTCCTCCAGAAAGGTCTCAAACTTTTCATAGGCCGCATCGAACGGTGTCTTCTCCACGTCGATGCTCACGGCCGCGGCGACGTCTGCGGCCGTCGGCCGCTGCGCCGCCCACGGGTTGCGGGCCACGAGCGTGAGAATCGAGTCCCAGAGCTGCTCGGCCGTCATGCGGCGCAGCGCCGGACCGGTGAAACGGAAGGGCGTGCCCGATGCCGGATCATGCACGACGGCCCGCCGCTGGTAGGCATCGGTGGAGACAAGGATCCGCACAAACTCCCGCAGATCGAACTCCAGCCGCACCATCTCATCGGTGAGGTGCTCGAGCAGTTCCGGGTTGCTTGGCGGATTGCCCGGCTGAAAGTCATCGACCGGCTCGACGAGCCCCACGCCCATCACCTTCTTCCACATTCGGTTGGCGATCGTGCGGGCAAACTGCCGGTTGTCGTGGCCGGTCATCCACACCGCGAACTGCTCGCGGCCGTCGGTAGCCTGGGCAGACGACGGCACCTCGCCCCACAGCACCTTCGGGCTCACCACAGAGAGCGGCTTGGCATCTTCATACTGATAGTCGTGCGGGAGTTTCAGCGGCTGGCTTCGAAAACTCACCGTCGTGGTGTTAGCCTTCACAAACTGCACGAACGCCACCGGCTTATCGAGCCGCTCCTTGGCCTCCTTGAGCAGGTTGCGGGCGGCGCCCCCGGGAATCGGACGGCCATCCTTGTTCGCGCGGCCCATCGGTCTGGCCTGCATCTGCGTGCCCGACAGGAATGCCGCCAGCTCGTAAAACTGATGCTGCGTCCAGTCATCGAACGGGTGGTCATGGCACTGGGCACACCCGATCTGCGTACCGAGGAAGACCCGCACCGTGTTGTCGACGTAGGGCAGCGGCATCCCGGCGTCGCGGAGCTGGAAGCCGACGGCGGGGTTTTCCCAGAGCCGGCCATCGGCCGTGAGCATCTCCTGCACCCAGCGGTCGTAGGGTTTATTGGTGCGGATCGAGTCCTTCACGTACCAGAGGTAGGGCTCGAAGACGAGCGACCGCTGCGGCCGCTCCAGCAACCGAAGGATGTCGGCCCAGTGGTTGTAGAAGTGGCTGACGTAGTCGGGGCTTTCGAGGAGGTCATCGACGAGGTCGGCTCGCTTGGCCTTCGCCTTTGAGGCAAGGAAACGCCGCGCCTCGTCGTAGCTCGGAATCCGGCCGCCGAGTTCGAGGGAGATTCGCCGCAGAAACTGGGCGTCGTCGAGCGGCGGGGAGGGGCTCACGCCGTGCTCCTGCCAATGGGCGGCCAACAGCCTGTCGATCTCCGCCGCGGCCTGCTGCACGGCAGGCCGTCGGTCGCGATCGATCGGAGCGACCTCCATGATCGTGCTCGGCGGATCGGCCGTGACCGACTCCGGTAGACCGGGTCGCTGCCGTTGCTGTTGACGCTGCTGTTTTTTTGCCGCCTTGGTTTCGACCGCGAGACACGGCGCCAGCCATGACGCGAAAGCGGCGGCCGCCACGCCAAGCGTGAGGGCCACCTTGGCCCAGGCGAAACCGCGCTGCAAGAGCGTGTACTTCACGGCAGACTCCCGGCGTCTAAGGCCTCTCACAACGCGGCTCCCACTACTTCTTCTTCGGCGTCACCATGCCCGCCTTGAACTCGTCGAGTGACAGCTTGCCATCGCCGTTGGTGTCGATTTTGCCAAATCGCTTCTTCATCATTTCCTTCTGCGTGTCTTCCTTGGCGGCAGCCAGGAATTCGTCTTCGGAAATGGATCCGTCGCCATTGGCATCCCGCCGCTTGAAGACCTTCTCGGGGTCCATC
>JBIKNV010000021.1:0-15501 GCA_044358475.1 Pirellulales bacterium
CGTGTTTCCCGACGATCGTCCGTCATGCTGCGGCTCGCCCAGCCGGGCCACCATGCAGATGCCGGCGACCGCACCGCTGCGGCCCGCAGGCAAACTCCCCCGCGAGGTCGACCCCATCCTCGCCCGCGGATTGGAAGCACTCGGGGATCGCGGTGTGGCACACTGACGTGTGCGGCCGGAGCCTCTGGAACGCAGCTGGCTCAGCCCGTCATCAGACCTCGGCCGCCAGGAAAAAACTCCCGGCCACGCACACCATCCCGCCGGTACCGGCCAGCCGCCGTGCCATCCGCATCGCCGCTGGCGGATCGTCAGCGATGTGCACCTGCCGCATGCCCGCGTGCCGCGCCGCCGTGACAAGCCGTTCGACCGGGGCGGCCCGCGGATTGGTGCGATAGCGAGTGACTACGATGTGGTCGAAGTGTCGACGGACGGTGCCCAGCATGGCCTCGATCTGTTTGTCGCCACTGGCGGCAAACACGAGCACCCGCGGCCGGTGCCGCGCGGCCACGGGGGTGAGGGCCGCGACGAGTGCCTTCATCGAGTCGACGTTATGCGCGGCATCGACGACCACGAGCGGCCGCCGTGAACGGATCTCCACTCGGGCCGGCAGCCGCGTATCACGAATGCCGGCAGCCACGGCGGCTTCGGAAATCGGCCAGCCCATCGTGTCGAGCATGCGCGCCGCCACGACGACGACACCGGCGTTGATCACCTGATGCGGTCCGGCCATTCCGATCGCGTAGGGCTCTGCCGAGGGGGCTGGCTGCGGGGGCATCCGGCTGGAGCGATTGACCACTTCCACCGCAAACTGCGGCCCGAGCTGACCGTGGAAAAAGCCGTCCATGGCCTTTTTCCACGTGCTCGACCCGTGAATAAGCCGAGGTTTTCGCCGGTCGAAACTCGCCGCATCCTGCGCTAGCGCGTTGCAGCCAAAATCTCGCCCCACCTGCAGCAGCCGCGCCCGCCGACGGGCGGCCGTGGCCATGATGACTGCGTTGGCCGTGGGGGAGCCCGCCGCGGAGATGACCGGGCACCCCCGCTTGATGATGCCCGCCTTCTCCGTGGCGATCGCCTTGATCGTTTTACCGAGGAGGCGAGTGTGGTCCAGACTGATGCTCGTGATGATTGAAAGCACGGGTCGCGAGAGGTTGGTGGCGTCGAGCCGCCCACCCAGGCCGGTTTCGATCACCGCCAACTCGATGCCGCTCCGCGCGAAGTGCACAAACGCCACCGCGGTGAGCACCTCAAACCAGGTCGGACCGCGCCGCCCGTGGCCCGCGGATGCATCGAGCCGGTCGACGACCGGCATTACGTCCGCAAACGCCTCCACCAGATCGGCTGCCGTGATCGGTCGCCCACCCACACTGATCCGCTCTTCAAGGGCATGCACATGAGGTGACAGGTAGCAGCCCACGCGATGGCCCGCCGCAGTGAGCACGCCGGCCAGCATCGCCACGGTCGATCCCTTGCCCTTGGTGCCCGCCACATGCACCGCGCGAAACCGCTGTTCCGGTCCGCCCAGTTCCCTCAGCAGCAGCCGCATCGTGCCGAGATCGAAGGCCCCGCCCTTGGCGGCCGTGGGTGTTGTCCGCTCGAAGTTGAGCCGGCGGTCGAGCCAGGCCAGCGCAGCAGCCCGCGTGAGCGGGGCCGAACGGTCGGAAGATGCCGCCACCTGCGCAGACTCCTCAGGTTCCAGGCCGAAGATTCCGGGCCGCTACCACGTCGTCCGCAGCACATCCGGAAACTCGCACAGTTTACGCTGTTTGCCCGCGGCGTGGAGCAACTCGCCCGGCACCGACCGGCCTTGACGGCGGCGGCGAGTTCACCGACTGTCCTGCCGCTCCCACAGAGGCTCCAAACGCACCGATGATTTCCTTTGCTCCTTGGCCGCTGCGCAGGCTGTCCGCCGGGGTCCTTGTCTGCGCGGTGGCCGTCGCCTTCGAATCTGGTGCAGCGGCTCAGGAACCGCTGCCGCCACCCGACGAAACGGCCCCGCCGCTCTACATTGCGGAGCCGGACGGGGAGGTTGCGTTGCCCGGTTTTCCGCGGCTCGTGCAGCCAGAGCAGTTTCCGAGTTGGCCGCGGTGGTTTGCCAGCGCCAGTGGGCTGGTGATGACCCGCACGGTCCCCTCGGGTACCACGTCGGTCGGCCCGGGTGGACTCACGTTCGACACGGCCGATGCCGAGGCTTCCTGGCCGGGCGGGCTCGATCTGCGGGTCGGTCGCTGGTTCGGCGCCCGTCAGCATCATGCCGTCGAGATGATCTACTGGGGTGTCTACAACATCGGCTCGACGACAACCGCCACGGCGGGAGCCACCGCCGGCACGCTGCAGCGCTCGGACCTCGTCAACGACGTCGAGGTCAACTGGCTGTACTCACTGTGGGAGCGGCCTGAATATCTCCCGCCGGACCGCCGCGTGAACCTGATGTGGCTGGCGGGATTTCGCTTCTTCCAACTCGAAGACGTGCTCATGCTCGAATCGGGTGGCACAGACCTCGACGTCGCGACCAACAACAACCTCTATGGTGGCCAGGTGGGAGCGAAGTTCGACTGGCGGTTCGCACCCCGCTGGCGGTTTTCGGCGGTGCCGAAGTTTCTCCTTGCTGGCAATGCGATCACCAACACCTCCACCCTGAATGGCGCGGACGTCTATTCGACGCTCGGCGTCTTCTCCTGGCTTGGCTCGGTCGACACAGGCATCAACTGGGACCTCACCGAACGCTGGAGTCTGTGGATGGGCTACCGCGTGGTGGGCGTGGGCAACATTTCACAGGCTGATCAGCAGTGGCCGACGGCCATCCCGCCGACTGCCGGCGAACTCTCGGGAATCACCGCGGGATCGGAATCGATCATCCACGGCGGCTTTGCGGGCTTCGAAGCCAGGTACTGATTTCACGCCTGCGGGGCCATCCATGCCACAGCCAGCCGCAGGGCGCAAGCCCGCGGGATGACGCACCAGCCGACCCCGCCATCCGCTACACTCGGGGGATGAACGAATCCCAATCCGCCTGTGAGCTCACTGCCAAGAAATGCATGCCCTGCGAAGGGGGCGTGCCGAAATACTCCCGGGCCGAAGCCGAGGCCCAACTGGCCGCGGTGCCTGGCTGGCAGTTCACGCACGACGGCACGCGGATCCGCCGCGACTGGACGCTGAAAAACTTCCGCGACGGAATCAGGTTGCTCAACAATGTCGGCGCCATTGCCGAACGGGAGCAGCATCACCCCGACCTCCACCTCGAAGGCTACCGCCACGTGTGGATCGAGATCTTCACGCACGCCATCGGCGGGCTTTCCGAAAACGACTTCATCCTGGCCGCGAAGATCGATCAGATCGCGCCGCCGCAGTAGTCGATCGCGCGGGCGATTTCACTCTTGAGGTCTTTGCGGGCCACGATGCGGTCGACGAATCCGTGCTCGAGCAGAAACTCGCTGGTCTGAAACCCCTTCGGCAGTTCCACTCGAATCGTCGCCTTGATCGTCCGCGGACCGGCGAAACCGATCAGCGCCCGCGGCTCCGCAAAGCAGAGATCGCCGAGCGAGGCGAAACTTGCCGCCACGCCCCCCATCGTTGGGTTGGTGAGCACCGAGATGAAGAGGCCGCCGGCCCGTGAGTAACGGGCCAGCGCCGCCGACACCTTGGCCATCTGCATGAGCGAGATGATGCCTTCGTGCATCCGAGCGCCGCCGCCTGAGGCACTGATGATGATCAGTGGGAGCTTCTGGTCAGTGGCCCGCTCTACCAGCCGCGTGAGCCGCTCACCAACCACGCTCCCCATGCTGCCCATGATGAAAGCCGAGTCGGTCACCCCGCAGGCCACCCGGCGGGCACGAATCATGCCGGTACCGGTAAGCGCCGCATCGGATAGACCGGTTCGCTTCTGCTCAGCGACGAGCCGCTCGGCATAGGGCTTCTTGTCCTTGAACCCGAGCGGATCAGCGGGGCGGAGATCGCTGTCCCACTCCTCGAACGTGCCCGGATCGAGCAGTTGGCTGATCCGTTCGGCGGCCGACACGTACCAGTGAAACCCGCACTGTGGGCAGACGTTGAGCAGCTCCTCCGCTTCCTTGCGGTAGATCGTGGCGCCGCAGCCGTCACACTTTTTCCAGAGCCCCTCGGGCACACCCCGCTTGGGCCGCGGGGGCCGCGGAGCCGGCACGTCGGCCGGCGCGGACGTCGCCGACCCAGGGGCCGCGGCCCCGGCATCGGAGGCGGTCATGCTCGATCGGGTCCGGCGTTCCATGCGATTGTGCGGGACGGGAGTCGGGAAAAGCGGCGGAGACAGTCGACACAGTGTACCGCGAATCCCATTCGCGCCGCTGCGCCAGCCTACGGCTGCATTCAGCCCAGGATCGGCTGCTGGCGCATCGGCTTCCAGCCTGCCGCCACCGGCAGGTCGACGATGGCAGGTACGGCCCCGTCGCGATCCCACAGGTCACCCAGCGGCTCGCCGGCCACGGTCCAGCGTATGATCCGGTCGAGCGGATGCGGCACGACGAGCGCCACTCGCCCTTCCGGATGCCGCTTCAGAATCCGCTCCACCACGGCGCCCACCCGGTCGCAGGCTTCGTCGAGCGGCTCCCCCTCCGGCGGCATCACGGCCCAGGGGTTCTCCTCCCACTGGCGGGCCAGCCGCGGCTGCCGACGGCGGATCTCTTCCACGAGCATGCCCTGCCAAAGTCCCTGGTCCAGGTTGTCGAGCGCCGCCAGCGACCGCGGACGAAGCCGTACCTTCCGACCAATGATGGCGGCCGTCTCCTCGGCACAGGGCCCATCGCCCACGTAGAGAACGTCGGGGGGCGCGGCGGCGAGTTGCTTCGCGGCGGCTTCCGCTTCCGCGATGCCGGCGGTGGAGAGAGGAATGTCGAGCGTGCCACGGATGCGGCCGAGCAGGTCGTACTCAGTTGCGCCGGAACGAATCACCAACAGGTGCGCTGGCAACAAGGTAGGAATGGGCTCCAGGAGGAATCAGGCGGCAGCGCGGGCCCGGTCTTCGAGTTCGGCGATTGCCCGGGCATAGTTCGCCGAGCGGATCACGGAACTGCCGGCCACCAGCAACTCGGCACCGGCGGCGGCCACAGGGCCGGCCGTCTCTGCCGAGATGCCGCCATCCACACCGAGGCGAAATGACGCATTTCGCTGGCTGCGGATCGAAGTGAGATAGGAAAGTTTTTCGATGGCGACGGGATTGAAGGCCTGACCGCCAAAACCGGGCTCGACGCTCATCACGAGCACTCCGTCGCAGGCGTCGAGGTACGGATCGATCCGCTCCACCGGGGTTTCAGGGCTGATGGCCAGGTGAGCCTTCGCACCGTGCGACTGGATCGCTTCCAGAGCCCGGCGAGGATCGGTGAGCCCCTCGATATGCACGGTGACGATGTCAGCTCCCGCACGGGCGTAATCGGCCAGCGTCCGTTCCGGCTCCTCGACCATCATGTGCACCTCGATGGGCACGCGGGCAGCCTTGCGGACGGCCTCGACCACCACCATCCCGTAGGTAAGCTGCGGCACAAATCGGCCGTCCATCACATCGAGATGCAGGCCCACGGCGCCGGCCTGCTCGAGCCGCTCCACTTCGCGGGCCAGATGGCCGAAATCGCACAACAGCAGGGCCGGAAGGACCACTGGACCGCGGGTTTCCACCGCTGCGGTGAGCTGATCGATGGCGTTTCCTGCCGAAGCGTTCACGAGTGTCTGTGAGGAAATGATTGCGACAGACCATTTCTGGCCCGCCAAACCTGCGGCGATTCTACCACGATTGCGACGTTCGTCACCGACGTCCCCTCAGCCGCCGGCTGCAAACGCTTGTGCGGGATAGACTTGGGATGAGAAAGAGGATGCCCGCCATGGATCCGCGACACCCACCTTCCGCCCTCCTCCCGACCCACCTCACCGCCCCCGACCGGGAGCAGATCGAGGCCCGTGTGCAGGCGATCGGCCGCGGCCTGCTGGCCGACGCGCTGGCGGCGCAGCCGTCGATCGTGTCGCCGGAATGGTGGGGCCAACAGGCGAGCGAATGGGCCACCTCCGACGACGATCTCAAGGTGCGGCTCTTCCGGCTCGTCGACTGCATGCCGATGCTCGACGACCCGGCGGCGATCGACCGCCACCTGCGGGAATACATCGACGACGACGTGCTCGCCCGCCTGCCCGCATCGCTGCGGCTGGCCTTCCAGGCGGCCCGCACCGGCCTGCTTGCGCCGCTGGCGGCCCGCGCCGTCCGCGCTGCCACGTTGGCGCAGGCCCATCGCTTCATCGCCGGCACGACGCCCGATGAAGCGGCCCGCTCCGCCCTCCGCGAGCGTGGCCTCCATCGCGGCTTCACGCTCGACCTCCTCGGCGAGGCCGTGACGAGCGATGGCGAAGCCGATGCCTACGCCGCCGCCTACACCCGGCTGCTCCGCGAACTACCGCCGCAGGCGGCGACGTGGAAGCCCGATCCTCTGGTCGACGACGGCCCCGACGGCCCGCTGCCGCGGGTCAACGTGTCGCTCAAGCTCTCGGCGCTCGACAGCCAGTTCGACGCCCTGGATCCGCGTGGCACGGCCGATCGTGTCCTCGCGCGGCTCCGCCCGCTCTGGCGGGCGGCCCGCAGCGCGGGGGCCCAGGTACATATCGACATGGAAAGCCACGCCACGAAGGATCTCACCGTGGCGATCTTCAAGCAAATCGCGATGGAGAAGGAGTTTCGTGACTGGCCGCACTGTGGCATCGTGGTGCAGTGTTACCTCCGCAGCGCCCCGGGCGACCTCGACGACCTCGCCACGTGGGCCCGCACCCGTGGCGTGCCGATTTGGATCCGGCTGGTGAAGGGAGCCTACTGGGACTACGAGACCATCCACGCCCGGGCGGCCGGCTGGCCGGTGCCGGTGTGGGAGGAGAAGTGGCAGACCGACGCCTGCTTCGAACGATGCACGACGTTCGTCATCGAGCAGGCCGCCTGGCTCCGGCCGGCCATCGGAAGCCACAACCTCCGTTCGCTGGCCCATGCGATGGCCGTGGCCGAGCAGGTCGGGCTCGACCGCCGTGCGGTCGAGATGCAGATGCTGTACGGCATGGGCGACGCGGAGAAAGAGGCTGTCACGAAGGCTGGCTGGCGAATGCGGGTGTACATGCCCTACGGCCAGCTTGTGCCGGGCATGGCCTACCTGGTCCGTCGGCTCCTCGAAAACTCGTCCAATGATTCATTCCTCCGCGCCGGCTTCGTGAAGCATGTGCCGGCCGATCGGCTTTTGGCGCCGCCGCGTGCGGCGCGTCACGAACCACAGGAGTTGCCCATGCCCGCCCCCGTTGCGACGGCCATTTCGCCACCGTTCACGAACGAGCCGCTCACCGACTTTGCGATCGCTGCCAATCGCGATCGGATGCAGGCAGCGATCGACCGATTCCGGGCCCGGGTCGATGCCGGGCCGCCGATCGTCGTGCCGGTCGTGATCAACGGGAAGCGGAGTGAGCCCGCGGATCGCTTTGAGCGACGCGATCCTTCCCATCACCCGCGGCTGATTGCCACCGTCTGTGCGGCATCGCCCGACGATGCCGCCCGCGCGATCGACGGTGCGGCGGCCACGGTGCCGGCCTGGCGCGGGCTTGGCTTCGCGAGACGAGCGGATATCCTCCGCGAGGCCGCGGCGATCATGCGGGGGCGACGCTTCGACCTCTCGGCCCTGCAGGTCTTCGAGGTGGGCAAGTCGTGGCGGGAGGCCGACGCCGACGTGGCTGAGGCCATCGACTTCTGCACCTACTACGCCGATCGGGCCGACGAGATGGCGGATGCCCGCCGGGTCGATGTGCCGGGGGAGGAAAACGTCACGTCGTTTGCGCCGCGAGGTGTGGCCATCGTCATCGCCCCGTGGAACTTTCCCCTGGCGATCCTCGCGGGGATGTCGGCAGCTGCGTTGGTTACTGGCAACACGGTGGTGCTGAAGCCGGCGGAGCAGTCGTCGCTGGTGGCCTTTTCATGGCATGAAATCCTGCAGGAGGCGGGCGTACCGCCGGCTGCCGTCGCGTTTCTGCCGGCTCGCGGCGAGGTGGTCGGACCCACCCTCATCACCCATCCGGAGACGGCGCTGGTTGCCTTCACTGGCTCGCGTGCGGTGGGCTTGGCCATCAACCGCCAAGCGGCCGAAACGCCCGGCCGCGTCATCAAGCGGGTGATCGCCGAACTCGGTGGCAAGAACGCGATCATCGTCGACGACGATGCCGATCTCGACGAGGCGGTGCTCGGCGTCGTCGCCAGTGCCTTCGGCTTCCAGGGGCAGAAGTGTTCGGCCTGTTCGCGAGTGATCGTGCTAGACCGCGTGCACGACACGTTCGTGCAGCGACTCGCGGCGGCGGTGCAGAGCCTGCGAGTCGGTCCGGCCGACGATCCCGGCGCGCGGGTCGGGCCACTCGTCGATGAGGAGGCCCGCGACCGGGTGCGATCGTTCATCGAGACCGGGCGGCAGACGGCCCGTGAGGTGGCGGCGATCGACGTGGGGCCGCTGGCCGACGCCGGCTGGTTTGTGGGGCCGCATGTCTTTGCCGATGTCGATCCCGCCTCACCACTGGGGCAGGAGGAGATCTTCGGTCCGGTGCTGGCGGTGTTTCGGGCCCGCGACTTCGAGCATGCGATCGCACTGGCCAACGACACGCCCTACGCGCTGACGGCCGGTGTCTATTCCCGCAGCCCGGCCCACCTCGACCGCGCCCGCGCGGCGATCGAGGCGGGCAACATTTATTTCAACCGCGGGTGCACCGGGGCGCTCGTGTGCCGGCAGCCGTTTGGCGGCTACAAGCTCTCGGGAATCGGCAGCAAGGCAGGCGGGCCCGACTACCTGCACCAGTTCGTGGTGCCCCGCACGGTGACAGAAAACACAATGCGGCGGGGCTTCGCGCCCGAGTGAGTCGCGGGTGTGAGTTTTTCGAGGGAAAACAACGCTCCTCACAAAGTGCTCACAATTCGCCGGTACGACTCCGAAAGAAATGTTCGCGGTGTTTCGGAAACCGTTCAGGAGCAACAAGATGCGATTCGGACTGGCCATCGGTGCAGCGATCGTTGTGGTGGCATCAGCTGGGACGGCCGCTCGCGGCCAAGAGGTCGACCCTGGTCTCAAGCCGTATGTGAAGGCCAGCGGTGAAGTCTCTGGCTCGCTCAAGTGCGTCGGCTCCGACACGATGAACAACCTCGTCGCCCTGTGGGCAGAGGGTTTCAAGAAGTTTTACCCAAGCGTTCGCGAGGGCATTGAGGGCAAGGGCTCTGCCTCGGGGCCGCCAGCGCTCACCGAGGGCACGAGCACGTTCGGACCGATGAGTCGCAACTGGAAGCCCTCCGAAATCGATACGTTCAAAGAGAAGCACGGCTATGCCCCCACGGTCGTGCCGACAGCGATCGATATGCTGGCGGTCTTTGTTCACAAGGACAATCCTCTCAAGGAACTGTCGCTGCAGCAGGTCGACGCCATCTTCTCCAAAAACCGCAATGGTGGCGCGAAAACCGACGTCCGCACCTGGGGCGACCTCGGCCTCGAGGGCGAATGGAAGGACAAGCCGATCAGCCTCTACGGCCGCAGCGCCTCGAGCGGCACCTATGGCTACTTCAAGGAAAACGCCCTCTTCAAGGGGGACTTCAAACCGACCGTGAAGGAGCAGCCGGGCAGTTCATCGGTCGTCCAGGCGATTGCCAGCGACAAGTTTGCGATCGGCTACAGTGGCATCGGCTACCTGACGGCCGACGTGCGGCCAGTTCCGCTCGCTCCCAAACCAGGGAGCAAGGCCGTGCCTGTGGAGCCCAAGTTTGCCTATACCGGCGAGTATCCGCTGGCCCGCTTTCTCTACATGAGTGTCAACCACAAGCCGGGCAGCGAACTCGACCCCCTGCGGCGGGAGTTCATTCGCTTCATGCTGAGTGCGAACGGCCAGGCCGACGTCAAAGAGGACGGGTATCTTCCGATCACGGCAGCCGTTGCGAAGCGGGCCTTGGAGAGCGTGGGCCTCGAGTAGACTGCCGGACGAGCGGACGCTCAGACCCGCCGAGAAACCGGCATGCACAGCAGGGCGACATTCACCGGACGGGAGCGGCGGCGAAAGACCGACCCGTGGGTGCATGCCGGGGACGTCCTGGCCCGTGGCCTGATCACGATCGGCGGCATCGGTACGATCGTGGCCGTGCTTGCGGTGGGCATCTTTCTTTTCGCCGTGGCCGCGCCGCTCTTCAAGGCCGCTCGTATCCGTCCGACCCACGTCACTCCGCTCGTCCATGCCGTGGAACGACCGGCCTGCCTCGGTGCCGATGAGTCGGGCCTCGTAGCCTGGGTCTTCGACCCGGCCGAGGGGGGCCGCGTGCGGATCCTCTCCGTGGCCGATGGCACACCGCTCGGCGAGCGGTCGGCCGCGGACTGCGGACTGGCAGATGTGACTGCAATCCGACTCCTTCCCTCCGGCCTTCATGCTGCCTGCGGGTTTGCCGATGGCAGCCTGCACACGGGCCGCTTGGGGCTGGAATCGTCATTCGTGTCCGAGTCGGACCTGCCGGCTGGCCTTGCCAGCATGAGGCCGGGGGATGTCCGCACCTCCGAAGAATCCATCTTCCTGCGAAACCCCGGCGGTCAGTTCGCCCGGGTGGAGTTTGTCACCGCATTTCCGGGGGAGCCTTCCCGACCGCTCTCCGCACCGATCATCGACATCGACATGGCGTTGCTTGGCGACGGCCCGCTGGTCGCCGCCCTCGATGCTGAGGGCCGCGTCCGCCTCGAGTCGGTTTCCTCACGTCGCAACCTCCTCACCGACGAGATCATCACGAGCACGTCCGGTGCGACGATCGAACCACCTGGCGACGTCGCCACGCGACCGCGGTTTGTGCGGATCTCGGAACTGGGTGACCAGCTCTTCCTCATTGCCGCCACCGGTGCGGCCAGCCGACACTCGATCCGCTCGGTCGAAAATCCGGAGCACATGGAGTCGTTCGATGTCACACCGGGGACCGGTGAGGTGGCGGCCGTGGAGCGGATGTATGGGGGCAACGCATTCGCCTTTGCCGATTCGACGGGGACGATCCGAATCTTCTTCGCCACCCGCGGTGGCGCCGCACCGGCCGCTGATGGTTTGGCGATGGTTGCCGCAAAAACATTTCCGGCGGTCGGCGGGGCCGTCACCGCCTTATCAGCATCACCCCGTTCCCGACTCCTGGCAGTCGCGGAGGCTTCTGGTGGCGTCCGACTTGTGCAGACCACGACCGGCAATACGGTGCTCGAGACCGACCGTCAGCAATTGCTGGCAGGGCCCGCTCGTCAGGTGCTGATCGCGCCGCGGGAAAACACGTTGCTCGCCGGCAACGGTTCGTCGCTCGCCGCCTGGGAGTTCGACCCCGGCTATCCGGACGTGTCGCTGCGGTCGCTCTTCGGCCGCGTGTGGTACGAAAACTATTCCGATCCGGTGCACGCTTGGGAGACCACGGGCCACGAGTCATTCGAGGCGAAATTTGGCCTCGTGCCGCTCATCTTCGGCACCATCAAGGCGACGATCTATTCGATGCTCTTCGCCACGCCGATCGCACTTCTCGCGGCGATTTACTCCAGCCAGTTTCTCCATCCGCGGTGGAAGGCCCGCATCAAGCCGACCATCGAGATGATGGCCAGCCTGCCAAGCGTGGTGCTCGGTTTCGTGGCCGGGCTCGTCTTCGCGCCGATCATCGAGCAGGCGGTGATGCAGGTGATCACCGGCATCTATGCGGTGCCGCTGACGCTCGTGGCTGCCGCTCACCTCTGGCAACTTCTCCCCCCGGGGCTCCGGAGCCGGCTTGGCGGATGGCGGTTTGCGGCGATCGGCCTGGTCGCTCTGCCGGCAGGACTCGCACTCTCGCGACTCGCCGCACCGTGGCTGGAGCAGGTGCTCTTCCAGGGTGACATCGCGACCTGGCTCGACGGCCGCGGTGGCAGCGGACTCGGCGGCTGGGTGCTGGCCCTGCTCCCGCTGGCGGGTATTTCTGCGGTCATGATCGTCAACCGGGTGATCACGCCCTGGCTGCGGCGGCGCAGCGGTGGCTGGTCGCATCAACAGACGACCCTGGCATCCCTGGCCACCTTTCTCGTAGGGGTCGCGTTGGCGGTGGCGTTGGCGGTGGCGGCGGCGATGTTCCTCGACGCCCTGCGGCTCGACACCCGCGGCGGACTCTTCGGCACCTATGTTCAACGCAACGCCCTGATCGTGGCGATCGGCATGAGCTTCGCAATCATCCCGTTGGTCTTCACGATCGCCGACGATGCACTGTCGAGCGTGCCCGACCATCTCCGCAGCGCCTCGCTCGGCGCCGGGGCCACTCCCTGGCAGACCGCCGTGCGGGTGATCGTGCCCGCGGCTGCCAGCGGCCTGTTCTCAGCGGTCATGATCGGCCTCGGTCGGGCGGTCGGCGAAACGATGATCGTGCTGATGGCGGCGGGCAACACGCCGCTGATGAATTGGAACCTGTTCAACGGCTTCCAGACACTCTCGGCCGCGATCGCGACGGAACTGCCCGAGGCGGCCCGGGGCAGCGCCCACTACCGCGTGCTCTTCTTGTCGGCGTTGGTGCTCTTCGCGATGACGTTCGTCGTCAACACGGTGGCCGAGATCGTGCGGCAGCGATTCCGGAGGCGGGCCCATGACCTTTGATTCACAGCGACCTCGCCGCATCCGCTCCGCCTACTCGAGCATGGTGGCTCATGGCGAGCCGTGGGTGTGGCTCACCGGCGGCTCGCTGGCCGCGGCAATCATCATGATCACGGGCCTGCTGGGGTTCATCGCCTTCCGCGGGGCCATGACGTTCTGGCCCGCGCCCTTGGAACTGGTGACGCTCCGGGACGGCCGCAAAGCCCTGGGTGAAGTAACGGAACGGGAACGGACCGCAACTGTCGCCCGCCGCCTCGTCCGCTCCGCCAACTTCGAACTCGCCGGCACCCATTATGAATGGTTGAGCGACGAGGAGATCTCGACAACTGCCTTCCCGGACTGGGCGACGGCGATCGAGCGGCTCGAAGGTGGCCGGTTCCATGGGTTTCCGGTGCGGCTGCTGCACGGTGAGACGGTGGTGGCTGAGGGGCCGGAAGCAACCTGGGCGGCGTTCCAGCGCGAGCATCCGACCATCCGCCGCCGTCATCGCCAGGCCGGCACGATCGACAAGCACGATCGCGGCGAGTTGCAGCGACAGCTGCGGGCGGCCCGGCTCGCCGTCGTGGGGGCCGATCTTGCCGCTGGCCGCGACAGCGAGCGGTGCCGCGCAGCCGTGCAGGCGGAGGAGGAGACGGCGGCCCGGGTGGCCGATGAGTCGGCCCTGCTCGACGAAAAGACGGCCGCTTTGCGGGCGCAGAACGAGGGCTGGATCTACGAGTTCGAAACAGCCTCCGGCGAGAAACAGGCGATTCCGCTGGAGGCGATCGTCCAGATCTGGCAGCCCAACCGGCTTTCGGTACTGGGCAAGGCGGGTGTGTACCTGGCGCGGTGGGCCGAGTTTCTGGCCGACGACCCCCGCGAGGCCAACAGTGCCGGCGGCGTCTTCCCGGCCATCTGGGGCACGGTAGCCATGACGCTCATCATGGCGCTCTTGGTGGCTCCCTTTGGCGTGCTCGCCGCGCTGTACCTCCGAGAATATGCTTCCCGAGGCTGGATCACGTCGGCGGTCCGGATCGCGATCAACAACCTCGCTGGCGTACCGAGCATCGTGTACGGCGCCTTCGGCCTCGGCTTCTTCTGTTATGGAGTGGGCGCCGGGATCGACGATCTCTTCTTCCGCCCGGCTCTGGTTGCCGATGGCCAGCCTACCTTCGGCACCGGTGGCCTCCTCTGGGCATCGCTCACGCTGGCGCTGCTCACACTGCCAGTCGTGATCGTGGCCACCGAGGAGGCGCTCGCCGCGGTGCCCAACTCGATGCGTGAAGGTTCCTATGCCTGTGGAGCCGGCAAGTGGCAGACGATCCGCCGCATCGTGCTGCCACGGGCCCTGCCGGGGATCATGACGGGGCTGATCCTGGCGATGGCCCGCGGGGCTGGCGAGGTGGCGCCGCTGATGCTCGTGGGCGTCAAGAAACTGGCCCTCGAACTGCCGATCGACGGCGCGTTTCCCTTCGTCCATCCGGAACGGGAATTCATGCATCTCGCCTTCCTGATCTACGACGTCGGCTTCCAGAGCCCCAACAGCCAGGCCGCCAAGCCGATGGTGTTCACGATCACGTTCCTCCTGGTCACGATCATCGCGCTGCTCAATGTCGCCGCCATCTGGATCCGCTCGCGGCTGAAACGCCGCTACGTGTCCCAGCAGTTTTGAGGTACAACGAAATGGTCCATTCCACCACCGCGTCTCAGCCTCACAGCATGCACGCCGCCGCCCCCCACCCCGATGACTCGCCACCACAGGATCGCCTGCTCGCCGTGGCCGCCGGCCGTGACGTGCCCTCTGAGGTGCACGAGCAGGTGCTTGCGGAGACCCCCGTTCTCGAAATCGATCGGTTCAATCTGTGGTATGGCCCGAAGCAGGCTCTCCACGGGATCACGATGCCGATCCCCAACAACCAGGTGACGGCGTTGATCGGCCCCAGCGGATGCGGCAAGTCGACGCTCCTCCGCAGCGTCAACCGGCTCAACGACCTCGTGCAAAACGTCCGCATCACCGGCGACATGCGGCTCAACGGCGACTCGATCTACGACCCCCGGATGGACGTGATCGAACTCCGCAAGCGGATGGGCATGGTGTTTCAGAAGCCCAACCCCTTCCCGATGAGCATCTACGAAAACGTTGTCTATGCGTTAAGGATCGACGGTGAGAGCAACCGGGGCGTGCTCGACGAGGTGTGCGAACTGTCACTGCGGGGGGCAGCGCTCTGGGACGAAGTAAAGGACCGGCTCCACGACAGCGCCCTCGGCCTCTCCGGCGGACAGCAGCAGCGGCTCTGCATCGCCCGGGCGATCGCCGCCGAGCCGGAGGTCCTCCTCCTCGATGAACCCTGCTCGGCCCTCGACCCAATCGCCACCGGCAAGGTGGAGGATCTGATCCAGGAACTGCGGGGCCGCTACTCCGTGCTGATGGTCACTCACAACATGCAGCAGGCCAGCCGGACCAGCGATTACACGGCCTTTATGTACCTCGGCCGGCTGATCGAGTACGGCCCCACCACCGACATCTTCACCAAGCCGATGCTTCGGGAGACGGAGGCCTACGTCACCGGCCGCTTCGGCTGACACCGGCAGAGACGATCATGACCCGCCACATCGAACGTCAGATTGAGCACCTCAAGGAGAAAATCCTCCGCGTTGGCACGCTCGTGGAGGAGGCGATTTCCAAGGCGATCACCGCGCTGATCAACGAAGACATTCCGCTCGCCCAGCGGGTGATGGCCAGTGACGAGGAGATCGACCGCATGGAGGTGGAGGTGGAAGAGGAGTGCCTGAAGATCCTCGCCCTCTACCAGCCGGTGGCAGCCGACCTCCGGTTCGTGGTGTCGGTGCTGAAGATCAACAATGACCTCGAGCGAATGGGCGATCTTGCCAAGAACATCG
>JBIKNV010000248.1:0-4794 GCA_044358475.1 Pirellulales bacterium
CTGCCCTGCGGCGGCCTGATCCCATTACAGCTTCGCATGAAGCAGTTGAGGACCCGATCCTCCAGCGTGATCACCCGGCCCTCGCGACCCGCCCAGGCCGGATAGGCGGTAGCCACGTCGAGAAAGGTCGCTGCCGTCGGATGGGTGCCGTTGTCGAGATGGCAGGACGTGCAGTTGAGGGCCGCGCCGACATACTGGCGGGTGAGCGGATGCGTGGTGGTCTGCTCGACGAGCACGCGGCCAAGCTCCACGGTTTCGGCAAGCTTGCCAGGCGGTTCCCCGGCTCCTGCTGCCACGATCGACATCAGACAAATGACACAATAGCCCGCCGCGCTTCTCCGCACTGCGGGCCAGGAAGCACTCTCCGCTGGCATGGCTGTGGTCTCCGATGAATTGGTGGAGGCAAACTATTCGTCGCCATCCGGAGCCGGACGATCCTCATCCTTGCCGGCTTTGCCACGGCGCTGCGGGCGGGCACCATCGTGCCGCCGGAAGACGGCCACGACGTCCTCGATCGGCACCACATAGAGCAGATTATTCTGCTCGAAATCGACAGGGATCGAGTTGCGGGGGTGGAAGAGCACCTTGTCGTACTTTTCGATCGGGAAGTCGGCATCCCGCTCGACCTGCAGGCTCACCTCGACGACTCGGCCGGTGATCGTGGGAATCTCCGCCTGATCGGGAAGCACGATCCCACCCCGCGTCGTGTGACGGCTCTCGTCCTTGCGGATCAACACCCGCATTCCCAGGGGCTCAACAGACTCGTTCACATCCGCTCCTTGCATGGCCTCGCTATCCTGTGTTCTTGCCGAGCCCGGCACCGGCTTGCCGAGTTCCTCGCCGCCGTGCGACGATGCCAAAAACAGTACCAGATCGGGGTCGGCGCCACATCGCCATGAGGTTCGCATGCGAGCGACCGTTTTGACTGGGATGGTTCTGAGTCTTGCGGCTGCAACCAGCCATGCGGCCCCTGCCGATGACCACTGGGGCCATTGGCGTGGGCCACTGGGAAACGGTGTTGCGCCGTCAGCCGTGCCGCCCACGGAATTCAGCGACACGACGAGCGTCCGCTGGAAAGTCGCAATTCCTGGACGCGGCTCTTCGTCTCCGGTCGTCTGGGGCAACTCGGTATTCGTCACGACTGCCGTCCCCGTGCCCGATTCCCGCGGTGAACTCGATTTCCAGATCTTCTGTTTCGACCGACAGTCGGGCGCGGAGCAATGGTCTCGCACCGCCGTTCGCGACACGCCCCACGAAGGCACCCACGAAACCAACGGCTACGCCTCCGCCTCCCCCTGCACCGACGGCAAGCACGTCTATGCCCACTTCGGATCGCAAGGCACCTTCTGCTTCACGATGACAGGAACGCCGGTCTGGGAACGGGACTTTGGCGACATGCATACTCGCAACGAGTTTGGCGAAGGCAGCTCGCCCACGCTCGCCGGCGATCTGCTCATCGTGCCATGGGACCACGAAGGGCCGTCAAAGCTCATCGCTGTCGACGCCGCGACCGGCCGAACCGTCTGGGAGACTCCGCGGGACGAGCCGACCTGCTGGGCCACACCACTCATCACGACCGACAGCCGTGGCCGCACGCACGTGGTCATGAATGGCGAAAACGCCGCCCGCGGCTATGACCTCGCCACAGGGAAAGAACTCTGGCGCTGCGGCGGCCAGACCGTACGGCCCTGTGCCTCGGCCGTGGCGGCCAACGGCATCGCCTTCGTCGGCAGCGGGTTTCGCGGATCGTTTCTCGGAGCCTTCGATCTGGCCGGCGATGGCGACCTGGCAGGTGGCAAGCACGTGGTATGGACCCGCACCCAACACACTCCCGATGTCGCCTCGCCGCTCCTCTCCCAGGGCCGTCTCTATTACTACAAGGAGAAGACGGGGCTCCTCTCGTGCGTTGACGCCGCCTCGGGCACGCCGCATTACGAGACCCGTCGGCTACCCGGCCTGAGCCGCACCTACGCCTCGCCGGTCGCCGCTGGCGGGCATGTCTATCTGACCGATCGTGGCGGACGAATCGTGGTCATCAAGGATGCCCCTACGCTCGAGGTCGTCGCCGAAAACGACATGGGCGAGGGTGTCGACGCTACGCCCGCCCCGGTCGGCGACGCCCTCTTCATCCGAGGCGAGCGGCACCTGTTCTGCGTCGCCCCCCGCCCCGACTGACTGGCAACGACTCGCTTCACGACCGTTTGCCCACCACCTGATTGCGTCCGCCATTCTTGGCCTGATACATGGCGGCGTCCGCACGGGCGAGGAGTGCGTCGGTGCTCTCGGAGGGGTGCGCCAACGTCGCGCCGATGCTGAGCGTGACGGTGATCGGCCCGGCAGCCGTGTGAATCGGTTCGGCCGTCCGACGGCGGACTTTCTCGGCCACGGCCACGGCGTCGTCGAGGTCGCGGACGCCGTGCAGCACCACGAGCAGCTCGTCGCCGCCGATTCGGGCGGCCAGGTCATCTCCTGAGCGGAGACACCCGCGGATGCGGTCGGCCACCGTCTGCAGCACAGTGTCTCCCGCAGCGTGGCCGTGGATGTCATTGACGGTCTTAAACCCGTCGATGTCGCACGAGAGCACCGCGATCCTTTGGCCTGTCCGACTCGTGAGGGCCTCGATCCGCTCGAGAGCCTCCTTTCGATTGAGGAGCGACGTCAGGTCGTCGGTGCGGGCCCGCCGCTCGAGCAATAACGAGACGGTGCGCTGCTCGGTCACGTCGCGCCACGCAAGACTGATCTGCCCGTCCACCCGAACGGCACGCACGTCGATCCACCGCGAGCCGCTGTCGCGCGGGTACTCGAACGCGTCGATCGTCATGGTGCGACCGGTGTCGGCCGTGTCGATCAGGAGCGACATCAGATCGGTCGCTTCGATCCCGGGGAGGATCTCGCGCACCCGTGCGGCGTGAACGTGCTCCACGTCCACCCCCAGCCACTCGCACGCTGCCGGGTTGGCGTAGACGACAAGGAAATCGACGACACGGCCCGCCTCGTCCCGTTCCGGCTGCACCAGAACCTGCGGGTCGAGAAGATTGTCGAGCATGGCTTTAAGCCTGCGAATCTCGGCATTCAAGTCCGCGGTTCGGTGTTCGATCTGCGCTTCAGTCGTGGCAGTGACGCTGTCCAGCATGGGCGTGGGTTGTGTTCGGATGTGGTCCAGCAATGAGGAACGATAGAGGCGACGCACACGGCCGGAAATCCCGCTGGGTGAGGATCGGGCAGGCAAACCAAGAAACCGCCTCCCTCCCGGCCACTCAGCCTACCCCCCTTAAGAAGTATTTGGGCTTTCCCCGACCATCGCGAGATCCGTAGAGTTCCCCCTCTTCATGGCAGATCTCCACCGGACTTCAACCCAAGCTCTTCGCCCATGGAACTCGCCCTCCCGCACGTCGTGGTCTGGACCCGCGGGCCTGGGCTGGGCACCGATCTCGTCGCGGCATTGGCTGCCAATCCCGTTGAGGTGTCGGAGGTTCGTGGGCTGACCGAGGCGCGGCGGGCTGCGACTGGCCGACTGCCAATGCTCGTCGTGCTCATGTGTCCGGCGGACCCCGTCGCTCGGGTCGCCGAGGCTACCGCTGCGTTTCCGGGCAAGCCGATCCTGCTGTTCTCAGACACTCCCCACACACTGGCAGCCATCACTCCACCGGCAGACACGCGGATCGAAGAGCGGCCGGCTGACCAGCCCCTCCAGGAGATCTGCTGGCAGGTGATCGAGACGCTCGGCCAGACAGCTCCGGGCCTCGATACGCCCGACAGCCAATTCATGCCGCTCCTCATTGATCTTGATGCGAGGGGTGAGGTGGGGGCGGCCTACGATCTCCGCGAACGTTGGTTTTTCCCCGGCCCGCACCCCCAGCCCGGCAGCTCACTCCTGTCGCTCGTGCAACCGGAAGACCACGCGCTCGTCACCCAGAATCTCAAACATGCCTCGCGGTGGCCGTCCTTCTTCTCGCTCCGCGTACTCGATCGCGACGGATCGCCTCACCCCATGTACGGAGGCATGCGGGCGGTGACCGAGGGCAGGTTGCTGCTGATCCTCCAGCCCCTCATCGACTGCGCGCCGATCGTGGGTCGGCGACGAGGCACCCGTGACCCGCTCACGGGGCTCATCGATCGCTGGGAACTATGGCGGCAGATGGAGCAGGAGCCGGCCTTGAGTGGATCCTCGACCGTGATGTTTGCCAGGCTCGACACGTTCGAGGCGTTCGCCGCGACGATGGATTTCCAGCGGGTGGACGAGGTGTTTGATCGCGTCGCCTCGGCGATCATGCAGGTTTTTCCCTGGCCGGCGGCACCGAGTCGCTTGTCCGGCGGCGCATTTCTCCTGCTCGTCAGAAATGCGTCGCTGCGGCAGATCAAGGCCCGGGCACAACGCCTCATTCGGATGGTCAACCGCATCGGTGGCGATATGGCATCCGACGCTGTCCGCTACGGCCTCTCGATCGGTGTTGCCCAGGTATGCGACGGCGACCACGACCTTGCGGTGCGGCTGGCTGAGACAGCGGTCCGAGAAGCCCATGCAGCGGGGGGCAATCGCGTGGTCGACGCCGGACCGCAGACGCTGATTCGCTCGCGGGTGGGAGATCTCGCAGCGAATCTGGAGCTCGAAACGTGGGAAATCTGGCTGCAGCCCGTGGTCCGGGGTACGGACGGGCAGCCCGTGTTTCACGAGGCACTCGCCCGGTTTAAGACCGTCGGCCAGGAGCCTGTTTCGCGGCCCGACTTTTTTACCACGGGACATCTGGAAGGACTCCTGAACCGCTTCGATCGGTTGGTGCTTTTGCGATCGCT
>JBIKNV010000249.1:0-4783 GCA_044358475.1 Pirellulales bacterium
GCTGCCGTCACAAAAAGACGTGACGGCAGTGGCCGCTGCCGTGGTCGCCAACGCCAAGCCGCCATCTCTCGACGATCTCGCTGAGTCCGAATCAGCAGCTGCGCCAGACGCTGCCGCTGAGTCCCTACCGCCGACTCCCGAGAGTCCATTGGATCCCGCTCCGATGGTGAACGCCATTTCTGCACCGTCGATCGAGGCCCCACGAATCAAAGACCCATTGCAGGCGGCGGCCACGCCGCCCGCGTCATCACTGCTGGCTGAGCCGCCGCCGCTCGATCGTTCCGGGCTCGACGCCGCGGTGAGCGATGCTCTCGCGTCGATGGACATTGTGGCCGGAATTCAGGATGGAGAGCCGGCTGAACGCCGTCGGGCCCTCGTCGCGTGGTACAAGAACCTCGCCCGTGTCGGTACGGAAATGGCAACGCTTGAAACGGCTGCAGCCGACACCGGTCGTCCACTCGACGAGACTCCCGAGCCGGTCGCGACACTCTACGATCGGCTCGGCTCCGCTGGCGGCCTCTCGGCTGACTTGAAGCGGCTGTGTCGCAACTGGGTCGACTATGCGAAGCGGCCGGCAGATGGCGTGCTCCTTGTCGGCGTGCTCGATGCGGCCCGTCAGGTCGGGCCATTCTGGTACACGACACTTTCCCTGGAGCAAGTCGACGGATCGATGCGGACGGTGTCATTGATTTCCCGTCGTGAGCCTCGGGCTGATTCCGGTGATCGCGTGGCTGTCGCCGGGGTGGTGTTTTCCGAAGACACGGTGTGGGCGGCCGATTGCGGTCGGCTCGGTGCCGCAGCCGCTCATGAGGACGATCCATTCTGAGTCGTCCCGATTGCACCGCTCGTGTCAGTGATGGCTCAGGCATCGCGGAGATCGTGGCAGACTGCCTGGCCGGTCGAGTGACCGCTGGGGCAAGGCTGGCCAGCCATGTGGCTCGCCATCAGGCCACGCATGCCGCGCTCAACGCGTTGATCCAGCCTCGCCATGCGGCCGCCCTCGACGAAGCCGAGGCCGTGACGGCGGCCATCGCCGCGGGCGGGCCACCGAGACCCTTGGCGGGCGTGGCCGTGAGTGTGAAGGAATGCTTTCCCGTTCGCGGCCTCCTCACGACGCTCGGTATTGCGTCGCGACGAGGTGCCGTCGACGCACTCGACGCGTCGATTGTCAGCCGCCTGCGGGCAGCCGGCGCCGTGATCGTCGGGAAGGCGAACGTGCCGCAGGCGATGTTCCTTCATGAGACCGACAACCCCGTCTGGGGGCGGACCCGCCATCCCACGCATCCCGACCGCAACCCCGGTGGTTCGAGCGGAGGCGATGCGGCGTTGGTGGCGGCTGGCGTGGTGCCGCTGGCCGTCGGCACCGACTTGGCAGGCAGCATCCGCCAGCCGGCCCATGCCTGCGGCATCGCCGGCATTGTGCCGCGGACGGCCACGCTCGGCGACGGCGGCAGCTTCGACACGATGCCACACCTGCGGCTGGTTCGGCCGCGGGCCGGCCTGCTGGCCGCGCGGGTGGCCGATCTGCGCAGCGGCTTGGCTGCGCTTGACGCTGTGGCGGCTGGCGCGGTCACCGATATCCGGAGGCTGCGCATCGGCTGGTTTGACGATTGCGGCCCATTGGAGCCCGCACCCGCGATCCGCCGCGGCGTGCGCGAGGCGGTCGCCGCGGTTGCCGCGGCCGGGGCGACGGTCACGCAGATTCAAGGCAGCCTTTGGGAAGAGGCCGCCTGGCTGCAGTTGTCACTGTTGTCTGCCGACGGGGGCAGCCATGTGCGAGGCGTCTACCAGGGCTCGCGGCCAGTGCCCGCAGTGGCGAGATTGCTGCGGTTGGCCGGCATTCCCCGCTGGCTGCGGCCGTTCGTGGCGTTGATCGCCCGAGCAGCCGGCCGCCGGATCGAGGCACAGGCTGTGCGGGTGACTGGGCCAAGGTCGGCAGCGGCGATCCAGGAGTTGGAGCAGGTACGGGCCGAGTTCGAGCGGAAGGTCTTCTCACTCGCGGCGTCCTTTGATGCGATCATCTGCCCAGTGTCGGCCGTACCCGCCATGCGGCATGGCACGGCAGGGCGGCTGGTGGTAGCGGCATCCCCGTGCCTGGCGGCCAACCTGTTCGACCTGCCCGCGGGGTCGGTGCCCGTCACGACGGTGCGGGCAGACGAAGAAACAGGCCGCCCTCCGGCTCGCGACCCGGTGGCCCGCCTCGCGGCTGAGACCGATCGCGAAAGTCGTGACCTGCCGGTGGGCGTGCAGGTGGTCGGCCTGCACGTGGAGCCGCGGGCCGGCGAGCAGCTCGTGCTCGACGTGATGGGCTGCATCGAGCAGATGTGATCGCCTGATCAACCCGCGCGAGCCCGGATGTCGGCGGTGGGTGTGTCGTCCGGCACTCGCAGCCGGAGCGTTGGGGCCGGTGGCGCCCGCCGTTCCTGAGCGAAGCCCCGGGTGCCACCCGAAAGAAATTCTCGCAGATGAATCACGGGACCACTCGCAAACTCTGCCTCAAGGGCGGTCAACACGTCCTTCCATGGCAGGCCGCGGCGGTAAATCGTGCGATAGGCAGCCTTGAGTTCGGCGATCGCCTCCGCCGAATGACCGCTTCGCTTCAGACCGACGATGTTGAGGCCCACGACACAGCCGGTCTGGCCGTCGATGAGCATGTACGGCGGAATGTCCTGCACCACGCGGGCATGGCCACCCACCATCGCAAGGCGACCGATCCGACAAAATTGATGCACCGCCACGGCCCCGGAGATGAATGACCGATCCTCGATCATGACGTGGCCACCGACGAGAGCACCATTGGCACAGATGCAGTTGTTGCCGACGACCACGTCGTGACCGAAGTGGGCCGTGGCCATGATGTAGTTGTTGTCGCCGATCATGGTGGCCGCCTCGGGCTTGAGGGCCCGATGGATCGTCACATGTTCACGGAAGACATTGTGGTCGCCGATGGTCAGGCCGCCGATATGCTCCGGCCGGGCGACGTGCTGCGGCGTTCCGCCGATCACGGCGTGCTCCGCAAACTCGTTGTGGCAGCCCGCCGTGACGCCCGACTTGATGACGGCGCCTGAAGCGACCGTGCAGTAATCACCCAGCACAGTTCCCGCCTCGACGGTCGCAAACGCGTGAACGGTCACCCCCACGCCCAGGCGGGCCTCGGGGCTCACGGCAGCTAGCGGATGAATGCTCACAAAACGCCCTTTGCGGCCTCGAATTGGTGCACGGCGTTGCGACCGACCGGAGTGACCGGACGACGTGGCCGCCACCCACGCCGTGCGGGTTTATCGGCGTCTTTGTGGCTGTAATTCAATGCCAATTTTGATTCGTTTGATCACCTTACCCACACCCCCCGGCCCTCCACGGGTGAAGTCCCTGATGCCAAGCGCACCCGGCAGACGCGTGTCGCCGGCTGGGGGGCGGCAAAAGTCTCGTCGCGGGGCGAGGATACGCCAACGCTCCTCGAGCGTTCGCCGCCCCAGAGCCTACCTTTCCTGGATTGCCTGATCGTCGCTCAAGCTAACCTTTGTGCGCTCTAGCCACTGCCGTAGCGCCGCCCCTCGCACATTCCTGCGTCGCTGGTCAACAAAAACAGGGGGCTGTGTAGACTGTTGAACGAAAAGCTCGTTTTTCGCAACTCCGGGAGGGGCTACCCGCGCCAGCGGGTGGTCGGATGAAGCATGCAAGCTCGTGAGGATCGGTATGCGGCGGCAGAGTCGCTCAAGGATGCCGGAAAGCTGACGGAGGCGGTGACGTCTCTGGAGGCCGTTGTCGCTGACCATCCCGATTTTTCGCTTGCCCACTCCGCGCTGGCCGCCTGGTGCACCCGCCTCGAGCGGCACGAGGACGCCGTTCGTCATGCCCGTCGGGTCGTGGAACTCGAGCCCAACGATCCCTTCAGCTACACGGCGCTGAGCGTCGCCTGCATGCGGGGCGGCCGGATCGCTGAAGCGGAAGACGCCCTGGCCCGCTCACGGACGCTTCAAGGCGGCTGACACCTGCCGCTCAACCTGCTCGAGGAGTGTTTGGTCTCGGCTGTCGAGACGTAGCGAAGCCCCCGTGAGCCGACGGGCCCGCCGGAGTGCGGCGGCAGCCCGCTCGGTGTCGCCTGCCGCTCCATAGGCTGCTGCCAGATGTACGAGCTTCGCGGGTGACGGTACCAGGCAGGCCTCTTCGAGATCGCCGACGGCGGCCGTCACGTTCCCCTGCGCGAGCCGCACCATGCCGCGGGTGTCGAGGAGGTCTGGGAGGTGGCCGAGCGTCGCGATGGCCGAGTCGATAAGCGTCGATGCCTCGTCGGCTGTCGACGGCGCGGCCCGCCCGAATGCCAGATTGTTGGCGGCGACTGCCCGCGCCTCCTCGCCAGCCTGCTCATCATCGAGAACGGCGCGATACAGCGACTCCGCCACCGCCTGATTGCCTCGGGCGGCCGCGAACTCCGCCCGAAGCAGTCGCAGTGCTGGTGCGTCAGCGGCTTCGTCTGCAGCCTCGCTCAGCCACTGCGCGACAGTAGCAAAGGCGTGCGGAGACTCAACCGGGTCGGCTGCCTGCACCGCGGTGACCGCCGCCCGCAAGATCCGCTGGCGGGGCACCGTCGCAGGGGCATCGTGGAGAAGCTTGCCCAAGAGACGGATCGCCTCGTCGATCCGTTGCTGCCGAGCCAGAAACTCGGCCCGGTCGACGACCCCCGCGGGGGCAACAGACGCGATCTCTGCATACAACGGATCGGCTGACTCGGTGAGTTGCAATTCCTCCATCAGCCGCGCCGCCCGCCGGGCGGCCTCCCTGT
>JBIKNV010000250.1:0-4777 GCA_044358475.1 Pirellulales bacterium
CACACCCAGCCACGCGTGATGGATACTAAAGGCGTATGTCTGTCGTCCTCATGCACCTGGTGATTCGTGACCCGGTGGCCGGTCCTTCGGCCGTGCCACTGCTGCCAGGCGAGCGAATCACGATTGGCCGTGCTCCCTCGAATCACGTGGTGCTTCAGGACGACCGGGCCAGTCGGTCGCACGCCGAAATCCACCCTTCAAGCAAAGGCTGGATGATTCGCGATCTCGACAGTCGGAATGGCACCCTCATCGACGGTGAGCGGCTCAGCGATGATCGGCTTCTTGCAGCTGGGGAGACCATTCAGATCGGCCGCGTCGAAATCCTCATCTGCGAGGGCGCCCCCCCGACAGATCCACGCGATGAGCCGGCCACGGCAGCCGGTGCGACGAACGCCATGTCGGCGGAGCACGAGTCGTGGCAACAATCGATCGTTCACCGCCGTGCTCGCGGCCGCCTCCTGGAGGATATTCGTGCCTCGGCCGACGCCCTCCCGCGGGTCGGCCGGGCCGCCGGTGAACTCTGCCGGCTCTCGTTCGCGCTCGGCAAGTCGGGCACACTCACCGAGGTGGCGGCCGTCGCACTCGAGACCGCGGCACCGGGCGTGCAGGCGGTCCGTGGACTCGTGCTGCTGCCCGTGACGCTTGCCGATGTGCCGACAACGGGTGGCATCGACGCTGCCGCATTGCGTCCGGCGGCGACGTTTCCTGCGGCTGCGACTCCTGGGCCGATCCCGGACGCCGCGGTGGCCACGGTGCTCACCACCGACGAGGCCGTGGTCGCCTGTTCGGTGGGTGCCAACGATGCCACCGACACCGTCATGTCGACCATCACGGCCCCGATTCGCCTGGGAGGTCATCCGGTCGGCATCCTGCACATCGAGGCCAAGGCACGGCCGCACGACACGATGGCCGATGACCTCGAGTTCGTGATGGCGGTGGGCGACGCGGTGGGCGTGGCCCTCGAGAATCTCGCCGCCCGGGAAAGCCTCTCGTCGAAGCTCGCCAGCACCGCCACCGAGAACGAGCGGCTCCGGCAGCGGCTGCGGGCGGAGTCGAAGATCGTCGGCGGCAGTGACGTGCTGCAGGGCATTCTCGGGCAGGTCGTGCGGGTGGCGACGACCAAGGCGACCGTGCTGATCCGCGGTGAAAGCGGGGCAGGCAAGGAACTGGTGGCCAGCGCGATCCACGAAGCCAGCGACCGTTCCAAGGGGCCGTTTATCTGCCTCAATTGCGCCGCCCTCTCCGAAACGCTTCTCGAAAGCGAACTGTTTGGTCACGAGAAGGGTGCCTTCACCGGCGCCACCGACCGGAAAATCGGCAAGTTCGAGTCGGCCCACAAGGGCACGCTGTTTCTCGATGAGATCGGGGAGATGGGGGCCACGATCCAGGCCAAGTTTCTCCGTGCCCTCGAGGGGCATGCCTTCGAGCGGGTGGGAGGCAGTAACCGCGTTCAGGTCGACGTGCGGGTGGTGGCGGCCACCAACCGCGACCTCGAGGAGGCAGTGAAGTCGGGCGACTTCCGCCGTGATCTCTACTTTCGCCTCAAGGTGGTGGAGATCCTCGTGCCGCCGCTGCGGAAGCGGCCGGAAGACATCGAAGTGCTTGCCCGGCATTTTCTTGATCGCTTTGTCGCGGAGACGGGGCGTCGCATCGAGCGATTCACCCCGGCCGCCATCGAGGCGATGCAGTCCTATCATTGGCCGGGCAACATCCGCGAGCTGCGGAACTGCGTCGAGCGGGCCGTCGTGTTGTCCCAGAATCCACAGATCGATGCGGCCGACCTGTCGTTGAGCCAAATCGCCGCCCCCGGTGACACTGGCAAGTTGTCGGCATCCCGCACCGGCAGCTACACGCCGCTGTCGCTCGAAGAGCTCGAGCGCAAGCATGTCATGGCCACCCTCGAGGCGACCGGGGGCAACAAGACGAAAGCCGCGTCCATCCTGGGCATCGAGCGGTCGACGCTCGATCGCAAGCTCGCCCGCTGGGCCAAAGCCACATAGGGCCCGCTCCAGCCTCCTGCCCCCGGGCTCGCGCCCGGGGCTAGCTGGGGGCCGCCAGGCGCAAGCCGGCGGGATGACACGCAAGCCGGCACCGGTGCGGGCCCCCGGGCTCGCGCCCGGGGCTTGCTGGGGTAGCGCACACGAAGCCGCCAGGCGCAAGCCGGCGGGATGACACGCAAGCCGGCACCGGTGCGGGCCCCCGGGCTCGCGCCCGGGGCTTGCTGGTGGTGGAGGGCACTGCCCGCCTGGAGGGCGGGCTTACGAGAGCGACGGGATGGTCGCCAAGAAACCCGAGGCCAGGAAGGCGAGGGTTTTGTGAAGCAAGCCGCAGGGCGCAAGCCCGCGGGATGACGCGTCAGCCAACGCCGTTGCAGCCCGCGGGCCAGCGCGTGATCGGCTACAACCCGAAGTAGCGTTTCCACCGTTCCACGTCTTCCGGCCCCGGATCCGGCGGCTTGGCGTCGGGCGGCGGCTGGCCTGACCGACGGCGATCCCGTTGCTCCGCCAGCCACTCGGCGCTGCCCACGGCCGTCGCGCGGCGCCGGCGAGCCGCCGCCTGCAGGCGACGATCGCTCGACACGACGATGAGATCGTGGGGAGCCGTGTCATCCGCCACGATCTCCTCGATGAGGGAATCGGCATCGGGATACTCACGGGCATACCAGACACGGATCGGGCCGTGCGTACAGCGGCCTGGCAGGCCATCGGGCGCGTTGGCCGCGTCGAACACGACGATCGTCTTGACCGCCTCGTCACCAAGAAGATTCAAGAGCAGGTCGAGCAGGGCGATTCGCGACTGCTCAAACCCCCGCGGCCCACGGTCGGCGCCAAACACGCCCGACGCATGAAGGAGGTTGTAGCCGTCGATGATGAGCGTCATGACCCGAGCCGATACTTCACGCGGCCGCCCACGATCGTCGCCACGGCCCTCCCCTGCAGCGTCCAGCCGTGGAACGGCGAATTGACGCTCTTCGACTGAAACGCATTGACATCGACCCGCCAGGAACGGTCAGGGTCGATCAGCGTGATGTCGGCGATGGCGCCCGGTCGCAGGGTGCCGCGATTGATGCCGAGGATCCTCGCCGGGAGCGTGCTCATGGCCTCGACGAGCCGGGGCCAGCCGATCCGGCCCGGCACGACGAGCCGGGTCACCGCCAGCCCGACCGCCGTCTCCAAGCCAAGGATGCCAAACGGAGCGCGGTCGAGCTCCAGCATTTTCTTTTCCCGGGCGTGCGGCGCATGGTCGGTCGCAATGCAGTCGATCGTGCCATCGACCAAGCCGGCGATGATGGCATCGACGTCGGCAGCGGTTCGCAAGGGCGGGCTCATCTTGAAGTTGGAGTCGAAACCTCGCAGGCTCTCGTCGGTGAGCGTGAAGTGGTGCGGACAGGCCTCGGCGGTCACGCGGGCACCGCGGGCCTTGGCGGCCCGCATGAGGGCCACACCACCCGCGGTGGAAACATGCATCACGTGGAGGCGGCCGCCGGTGACCTCGGCCAAGGCGATGTCGCGACCGATCATCACGTCCTCCGCCGCCGCCGGCATGCCGGGCAGGCCGAGCACGAGCGATACGAGTCCTTCGTTCATCACGCCGCCACGGGAGAGCTCCAGCACCTCCTCATGGGCGAGGATCGGCTTGTCGAACATCCGGCAGTACTCGAAGGCCCGCCGCATCAGTTCGGCGTCGGAAACGGGCGCGCCGTCGTCACTGAAGGCCACCGCACCTGCCTCGACGAGTTGGCCGATCTCAGCGAGTTCCTTGCCCTCGCGATTCCGGCTCACACACGCCACCACGAACACGTTGCAGGCGTCAGCCCGGGCCGCCTTCTGGTGGATGAATTCGACGTTGGCCTGCGTGTCGATCGGGGGCTCGGTGTTGGGGATGCAGGCGATGCTCGTGAACCCGCCGGCGACGGCCGCCCGGGCGCCGGTGGCGATCGTCTCGTCCTCCTCGCGGCCCGGCTCACGCAGGTGCACATGCATGTCGACGAGCCCGGGGCAGACGATCAGCCCGCCGGCGTCGATCGTCTCCTCGGCGGAGCCCCCCGCTCCGATCGCCGCGACGATGCCGTTTTCGACAACCACATCTTCAACGCGATCGATCCCCTGACTGGGATCGACCACACGTCCACCGCGAATCAGGAGCTTCGCCATGCCGATGATCCCTTTATATGGTTCGGGCGGCGCCTGCCGCCTCGCTTGAGTCGCCCGCCGACCGCGGCCCACAAATGAGCCACAACGCCCCCATCCGCACGGCGAGGCCGTTGGTGACCTGGTCCAGGATCAGCGACTGCGGGCAATCGGCCACGTCGGCGGTCACCTCGACGCCACGGTTGATCGGACCGGGCGCCAAGATCAGAAGGTCCTTGCGCGCCCGCTTGAGCCGCTCGCCCGTCATCGCATAGAGGTGGGCATATTCGCGGACCGAAGGGAACGGGCGGGTGTTTTGTCGCTCGAACTGGATCCGCAGTAGGTTGAGCACATCGCACCGGGGCACGATGTCGTCGAGGCTGTGCGACACTTCCACCCCAAACTCCCGCCAACGCTCGGAAACGAGTGTTGGGGGTCCGCAGAGAATCACTTTCGCACCGAGCTTTGTCAGGCCCCACAGGTTGCTCCGGGCCGTGCGGCTGTGGGCGATGTCTCCCACGAGCCCGACCGTCACGCCCCGCAGGTCCCCCACGTGTTCACGGATCGAGAAGATGTCGAGGAGGCCCTGCGTAGGATGCTCGTGCGGTCCATCGCCGGCATTGATCACACCGACGCGGAGATGCTGG
>JBIKNV010000207.1:0-5390 GCA_044358475.1 Pirellulales bacterium
CCGCATGGGCTTCCAGATCACGGTCGGCATACTGCGGCTTGAGCACCGCATGATCCATGGCCCGCGCTACGGCGGCCATGGAAATGACGGGCTGCTGCTCGACCATCGCGATTCCTCGGTCCTGTCAGCCGTACGACTCCGCCAGTCGATTCAGCGCGGCGATGCCGCGGTCGAGCATGGCGTCGGTGACGGTATACGCGATGCGAAAGTGGCTGTCGGCGGCGCCGAACACGGTGCCCGGTACGACGAGCAGTTGTTCCTCGGCCACCGCCCGCTCGGCAAAGGCAAGACCCGATCCTCCCGGCGCCTCGGGGTACAGGTAGAAGGCGCCCCCCGGCCGCACGAAATGGAAGTGGTCGGCGAGGCCGGCCATGAGCCTGTCCCGCTTCCGCCGGCACTCAGCCAACGGAGCGTCCATGGGCGCGTCGAGCGCGGCGAGCGCGGCCCACTGGCCGACCTGCGGAGCGCAGACAAACGTGTATTGCTGCAGCATCGTGCACGCGTTGATGATCTCCCGGGGGCCGTGCACCCACCCCACCCGCCAGCCGGTCATGGCGTGCGACTTGGAAAATCCATCGATGACCACCACACGGTCAGAGTGCAGAGCAGGGGAGGAGAAGGGAGCGTCATAACAGTAGGACCGGTAGAGTTCGTCGCTGACGAGCGTGACCCCCCGTGCTTCGGCGAGTCGCGCAAGATCGGCCACGATGGTGGCGTCGACGACGACGCCGGTAGGATTCGCCGGCGTGTTGAGGAGCATCACTTTCGTGCTGGGCGTGATGGCTGCCGCCACACGGTCGACATCGATCTGAAACGTGGGGGCCGTGTCGATCGCCACACAGCGGGCGCCGAGAAATTCAACGAGCGGTCGGTACATCACGAACGCCGGCTCGAAGATGATCACCTCGTCGCCCGGATCGAGCAGCGACATCAGCGACAGCACGAGACCGCCGCTGGAGCCGCTGGTGACGCACAGCCGCCGCTCCGACTGCCCTGTTTCGCGGCGGACCTCGGCCTCGAGCCGCTCACGCAGGGGCGCGATGCCCTGGGTGGGCGTGTAGCCATTTCTGCCGGCATCGATCGCCGCCTTGGCCGCCGCGCAGGCCGATTCGGGCATGGCAAAATCAGGCTGCCCGATCGAGAGGTTGATCGGATCGTCGAGTTGGGCCGCGAGGTCAAAGACCTTGCGAATGCCTGAGGAGTCGAAGGCCCCGGCCCGCTTGGACACGGGGCTCTTGGGAAGGCGATCAGCCGGCATTGGGGAAGAGCTTGGCCAGTTCCTCACCGAGCCGTTCGCCCCTGGCGTTGAGCGTGATCACATTGCCATCCCGCCCGATCAGAATCACTGTCGGAATGCCGCTGATGCCGTAATAGGTGGCCAGCGGGTGCTGCCAGCCGTCTCCCTCCGATTCCTCGAACAGGATTGGCCAGGGCACCTTCTGGTCGGTGACGAACTTCTCCAGGGCTTGGCGGTCCTGATCGAGACTGATGCCGACGACTTCGAAACCCTTGTCGTGATACTTCTCGTACTGTTCCAGGACATTGGGGATTTCCGCCACGCACGGACCGCACCATGTGGCCCAGAAGTCGACCAGCACGACCTTGCCGGCCAGCGTCTTCTGGTCAAACGGCTGCTTGTTCAGAAGCGTGCCCTTGATCTCCATCGGATTGCCCGGCAGCGAGAGCCGTCGCAGCGTGCCGGCGAAGCTCTCCCCCATCTGCTTGATCCGCGGGTTGCTGCTCTTCGCGAACTGGGGACCGAAGGCCTTGAAGGCCGCCATCGCCACCGGCTCGCCGCCCGGCAACTGCTCGAAGGCCTGCGCCAATTGCATCGCCAAGCCGGCCGTCTTCATGTCGTCCGGATCGGCGGCGAGCATGGCCGCCGCCTTCTGCACGAGGGCGTCGCCGCCCGTCACCTTGCCGGAGGCAAACATCTGCTGCGCCTCCGCGACCAGCACGACGCGCTGGGCCTCCTTGGCCAGTTCGACATTCGGGCTGGCGGCGAGCGTCGCGGCGAAGTCGGCCATTTCCTTGGCGGCCGCTTCGTCGCCGAGCCGGCCGAGCATCATCAGGCTCTCCAGCTTCATCGCAGCCGCTTGGGCATAGAGCGGGTCGTCAACCTTGACACGCGGCAGGATCTTGTTGGCCGCTTCGACCGACACGCCCGCCAATGACTTCATGTACTGCATCATCTCCTGCCGCGACTTCGGCCGGACATCGTTGTTCTTGAGCTGTTCGATGAACTGCATCAACTCAGCCGGTGTGCCCTCCGGAAGCGGCGGCACCTGCGGCACACCCGCGGCCGGCTCGGCAGTGGCGGCCGGCTGGGCGGCTACCCGATTCGCCGTGGGCGCCATCAACTCCAGGGCGAGGCCGGCAACGAGAACAGGCAGAACAAACGTGAGAGGAGGGCGACTGGAGCGAAGCGACGGGAACATGACAGCCTCGGGACGGGGACGGATTGGATCGCGACAGCACCCGCCGTCGACAAGAAAAATGTATCCGCGGCACGCCAGCCGCTGCAATCGAACATCCGACGGCTACCGGACGATCGTGCGAAAACGCACGAAGCCGCTGGCTCCCGCGGGGAGCGGGTCACGAAACCGCCACTTCACGACCACCGAGCCGTCGTCCGCTTTCTCGGTCGAAACATCGGCCGGCAGGCTGGCGGCCGGCGAATCGGGAAGAAGCGTGAGCCGGTCGGGAAGGGCATCGACCAGCACGATGTCGTCGAGGGCCCGGTCACCCGAGTTGAGCACGAAGATCGTGAAGTCGAGTTCCTCGCCGACCCGCGCCGTGTCGCTGCCAGCCTGCTTGCAGATCGTGAGTTCGGCGCGACCCGGCTCCTCGAAACGGAGCGTCGCCGTGCCACGATGAGAAGCCACCACCTGCGGTGTCTGGGCATTGACGAGCACGTTGGCCGCTTGCACACACGTCCACGCCATCGGCACGTCGAAGCCGATCACCTGCAGCGGCGACTGGAGCCGATCGGCCCGCTCAGGTTGGATGTCTGCCACGCGGGCTGCGGGTGCTTCGGCACGGTCGGTGCCATCGGGCAGTTCGGCCTGGTCGACGGCCAGGGGACCGAGTCGCTCCTCGAGGCCGATACCGGGCTCGGCCCGGCGGGCCGCCTCCGGCGAAAGGTTCTGCACGTTGTCGCGAACGGGATCGAGTCGCACCTCGGCCACCACCAGATCATCCTGCGCGAGTCCGAGCACCCCCAACGGCGCGACCCGCTCGGATGGCATCGTGACCTGCCGCACCGAGGCAAACTTGGGCGCATACACGCAGGTGCAGTTGGAGGCGGTGATGCACACGTCGTCTGCATCGGGTCCCGAACCGGCGGGGCGATAGCGAGCCACCGTGTCGCCCGCAGTGAGGTTGCCGATGACATGGTCACCAACCGGCTGTGCTGGCGCTCCATGATCACCGCCGTCACAGACGGGGCAGGGGAGTGCCAGGGGAGGGGGGGGCGTGACGATCGGGATGCAGGCCATCACTGGTCCGCACCGGGCGGCCGCACCGTTCGTGTTCCGGCACGGCCCGGTCACGCACTCGCGACACTCCTCGTCCGGGCCTGCTGCCGTCGCGGCCGAGTCATCGACCCGCACGGCCCCGACGAGAGGCATGCTGAGCGAGCGACACGAACACAGCACGATCGCGCTGATCGCGATGGCGATGATCCTCAGCAGCCGCAGCCGCGGCGCGGTGTCTCGGGCAACGCGAGTCATGGCAGGGCTCCCGGCGCGGGCACACGGTTGCCGATCACGACCTCGGCCACCGGATCGCCGAGTGTGGCCGCCACCGCAAGACAGTCGTCTCCGGGGTGCGCGTCGAACCAGGCAGCGGGAGGCGCATCAGCCTCGCACGAGACATAGACGGCCCGCTGGACGAGCGAGCCGGCCAGTGCCTTCTCGAGGTCATCCTGCTCGATGACGACCTCCACCGGGAACCGCCAGGCCATGCCGGGCGGAGTCGCCAGCTTTGCCAGGAGACGGAAGGAAGGGTAGAGCTCCTCACCTTCCCGTCCCGGAATGCCGGTGACCCGCAGCCGGTAGGGCTGACCGATGACCAGCCCCATCCGCAACGGTGCCGGTTGCGACGCGGTCCAGCCAGTGGCGGTCTCGATGGCGAGTTCCAGGCCGGGTGGCCCAGCAATCTGCACCGGCTGCACGTTCCCAGGAAGCATCGATTCCGGACGGGGGCCGAGCTGCAGGGGTCGCGAGACGCCAATCGCTCCCGGTCCTGACACGCTGGCGAATCCTTCCGCCTTCCTCGGCTCGACATCCTCGTGGGCCAGGCCCGACGAGGTTGCCAATCCGAGGAAGGCGAGAGCGGCGATCGCCAGCGGTCCGCGAACCACCCGCAGCACGGTCCCTGTCCGGATGATGATTCCTTTCGTGTCGTGGTTTCGTTGCATGGCACTGTGCGTTCCGGATCATCACTCCATCGGCTCGGGAGGACAGGGGGCCTCGAGGCCGGCACCCAGGCCGTTCCGGAAGCCGTGCCCCATCCCCACAGCCGCGGCCTCCGCGTCCGGATCGGGGCCACCGTTCTCGACGAACCGCGTGCGATCCTCGGGCGGCTGCCGCAGCCGGATCTTCGGCACGTCGTGCCGCTCGGCCACATAGGCATGGCGGGCCGGCTTGGGATAGCTCAGGCCAGGGGCCTGCTGAACATGCAGGTCCAGCCTCCGCGACGGTGGCGGGATATGCATTTTCGTATGGTTCGTGATCGTGTGCTTCCGCAGACCGGCCGGAACCCCCAGCGGGATGTGGGCCGGACCGGGAAGACCGATCGGAGTGCCGACCCGAGGCATGCCATACTCCGGCGCGGTCATGCCCGCCACGAAGGCCGGCGGCACCTGAGCGGGATCACCGCCGACGGGCATCCCCAGGGGCGCGGCGACTCCTACGGGTGGCGAGCCGGCATCGACGAAGCCACCGTTCACCCCGCCTGGACCGGTTGATTCAAGATCCTTGTTGCCGATGCGGATGATGGCAAGGATCGAGCCGCGGCGATCCGCTTCGACGACAGGATCGACGCCCGGATCGAGCCGCGTACTCACGAGCGTTTCGACACCGGCGACGGCGAGTTCCTGGTAGTCGGGATCGGGCAGGTAGACCACCTTGGTGACGAAGTTGCCCGTCGTCACCTGATCAAGGTCTTCCTCGGTGAGTTGGAAGGGGATCGTGTTGTGGGCCAGGAAGGCATCGGTCCGTGGTGTGACCGGTGCCACTTCGAGCGTCGGATAGAGTTCCACGCCTTCATAGCCCGGGATGTCGGTGAGCTTCAGCCGATAAATCCCCCCTTGCGGAAAGTCATAGCGGCCGGGAGCGACCAGGGGTGGGGAATCAAAGCCGCCGGCGAGCGACATATCCCATCGCACC
>JBIKNV010000068.1:0-9936 GCA_044358475.1 Pirellulales bacterium
GCATGCCGTCGGGACCAATGAAGCCGATTTGCGAAGCGGGAGCCATCCCGGCACCCATGCCATACGAAGCACCCGCGTCTCCACCCCCCGGTGGACAGGACGCCATCCCATCCATGCCCGAGCCGGCGTCGTCACCGTAACCGCCACCGGCGAGCGCCACGCCGCCACCGGCCATCCCCATCCCATTGGCAGCCAACGCCGCCCCGTAGGAGGCGGGGGTGATGATGCCCGGCCCTGGTCCTTCGACTCCGGGGCCGGGATGTTGCAGCATCGCTGCGGGTGGGAGCACGTTGGTGTGCGGCGTGGCAAGAGGCCGCACCTGGGCCAGCCCCGAAAGCGGCGAGTTCGCCGGAATGTGGCACCCCGTCAGCAGCATCGTGGCTGCCAGCCCAGTGACGCCGGATCGATATCGTTTCACCATTGTCTCACCTCCACACCCGATTGATTCGAGCTTCGCGACACCGGTCCCGCGGCGTACACTTCCGACACCATGCGGAAGTCGAGCTGCCCGTGGAACGATGGTTCACTCCTCGTTCTTCGACGCGTGGCAGCCGGTTTCTTTGGCAAAACCAGCAAAGTCAGCCTGATCGTGTCCTTTCGCCAGCCCGCCAGCCCGCCCAGGTTCCACATGCCCCGCTCCTTGATGCCGGTGACGCTGGCGTTGGTAGGGTTGATCGGCACGGTCAGATCGGCGACGCCGCAGGATCCGGCGGCTGGCCGGGAAACCGTGTACGGCCGCATGACGCATGCGGGAGCCCCGCCAGTTGCGGCGGAGCAGGGCGAACGAATCGTGGCGACGGCGCTGGCGGGGCTGGCCCGGGCGGAGTCGGTCACGGCTCGGGTGCGTCAGCGGGTCCGGCTCGGCGACCGCGTCGTTGTGGGTGCGGGTCGGTACGTTCAGCTCGGCACCGGAATCGACCAGCGATTTCGCTACGAGATAGCAATGCAGTCCGATACCGAGACGTTCGAGATCCTGGAAGTGTGCGACGGCATCTTCAACTGGTCCTACAAGCGACTCGGGCCAAACCCGCCGCAATTGGAGCGACTCGATGTGCGGCGGGTGCGCGAGAAGCTCGAGAAGCTCAAGGTGCTCGAGATTCTTGGGGCGTCGCCCTACCTTGGAGGCATCCAGCGGTCACTCGCGCTCACCCGGCAGTGGTTTCGTTTCGAAGGCGTCGAGTCGGCCGCAATCGATGACATTGCAGTGTGGAGCGTGATGGGCACCTGGCATGCCGACTCCCTCGCAGCCATGCTGCCCGAGCAGGCAGAGGCGATCAGGGCGGCAGGGGGCCTCGAGCCGGCCCTCCTTCCGGACGGCATGCCGTGGAGCGTGCGGATCGCAATCGGCAAGCGGGAACTCTTTCCCTTCCGCATCGAGTGGCTCGCCATCCCGGGCACGCGGCCCGTCGCCAACGCGGACCTCGAACCGATCGCCGTGATGGAACTCTACGAAGTCCAGATCGACGGTCCTGTCGATGCGTCGGCATTCGTCTACCGGCCTGCCGTCGAGGGAATGATCGACGTCACGGACGGCTACGTGAAGCACCTCGGTCCGCTGCGGCCGTAGCCGGGGGCCAGCCTGCTGCGACCAGCCGGATGGCCATGTCGATGGCAGCCTGCATGCTCGATGGGTCGGCGGTGCCGCTCCCGACGATGTCAAAGGCGGTGCCATGCGCGACGCTGGTGCGAACGATCGGAAGGCCGAGTGTGATGTTGACGGCACGATGCATGCCGAGAAGCTTTACCGGGATGTGCCCCTGATCGTGGTACATCGCCACCACGCCGTCGAAAGAACCGCGGCTCGCTCGCAGGAAGAGCGTGTCGGCCGGCAGGGGGCCCACGACGTCGAGGCCCTGCGACACCAGCGTCGCCACGGCCGGCGCGATGATCCGCCGTTCCTCGTCACCGAAGAGACCGCCCTCACCGCCATGCGGGTTGAGGGCCGCAACCGCCAGCCGTGGCTGACGCCGAAGGACCGCCTCCAGCAGCACCGCGATTCGACGACCAGCCTCCACGATCCGATCGGTGGAGAGGTGCTGCACCGCGCTGCGCAGCGACTCGTGCAGAGTGGCATGCACGACCCCCAGGCCACGCTGATCGGCCTCCGTCCCCTGCGGCGGCAGCCAGAGCATCATCGAGGCGGCCTCGTCAGGCAGCCCGCAGGCCCGGGCGAGGAGTTCGGTATGTCCGGGCTCGTCGCGACCGGCTGCATGAATCGCCTCCTTGTGAAGCGGCCCGGTCACGATCGCTTCGCCATGGCCGGTTTGCACGAGGCCGAAGGCGGTCTCCACGGCAGCCACGGCAGCCCGCCCGCCGGCGGCTGTGATCGTGCCCTTGGCGATCGGAGCCATCGGCACGTCGCGCGGCGTGATCACGAGGAGCGTTTCCGGGGCGCTCGCCCGCGGGTCACGTGCGGAAACGACCTCGAGTGCGGCCACTCGCGATTCCGGCCCCGTGGCCCGACGGCCCGCGACGGCGAGAGCGTCGGCCATGGTCGCCGCGTCGCAGACCACCCGCAGCCGGGCCCGCTCGTGGAGGGCAGGCGCTGACCAGGCGGCCGCAACCACCTCCGGCCCGATCCCGGCCGGATCGCCACACGTCACGAGAATGACGGGAGGGATGGAGTGTGGGCGGTGCATGTGGCAGCCTATAAAGAGGTGTACGGCCCTGACGATTGTAATGGCCGCCCTTTCCCATCCTCGCAGGAGCGACGTGATTTCATGGAGCAGGTATTTTCCCGGGCCTCGCTGTTCGCCGTGGCCCTGTTGGTGGCGACCGCCTGCCTGGGACTGTGGCTCGGCGACCTGCACGGCCAGACCGACCCCCAGGTGCTTCGCTGGGGCACGGTGCATCGCCTTTCCGGGGTGCTGACGGCGCTGACGGTCGTGCTCGTCAACAGCATGGGAGTCACGTATTTCATTGGCACGGGCCGCTGGTGCCGTGAGGTCGTCGAAGCCTACGGGCTCGACGGGGCGTTTATCGAACGGAGCCGTCGGCTGAAACGGTCGGCTTTTCCGTATGCCCTCCTGGGCATGCTGGGTGTGGTTGCGATTGTCGCCCTTGGGGGCGCCGCCGATCCCGCCTCGGGCCGGCCCGGGACGGAAGCGTGGGTCACGCCCCACCTCCTGGGCGGCCTGGGCATTGGCGCCGGAATCGCACTGTGCTTCCTCGGACAACTCACTCCGATCCGCGCCCACAGTGGTCTCGTCGACGAGGTCATGGATGCTGTCCGCCAGGCGCGGGCAGCCCGTGGACTCGATACGGAAGTCGCCGCCGCTCAGTGATTCTGCGGGGGGGCTGCGGGGCTGGTCGCAGACGGAGCGTGCGAGTGGGTGGCATGACCGTGTGACGCCTGCTCCATGGTCGTGATTCCCCAGGCGATGGCCAGACCGATGGCGAGTGACACTGTCAGCAGCACACGATCGTGGCTGTGAAACTGCACCTCCGGCAGCAGATCGGCCGCCGCGATGCACAGGAAGGCCCCGGCCGCCATCGCCAACGCGATGCCCAGCAGGTCACCCTGGTGATCACCGAAAAGTTTTAAGCTGGCGAGAAAGCAAATAGCCCCCACCGGCACGACGGCCGCGTAGAGAGCGTTGACTAGCAACCGCAACCGAGAAGTGGCTGCGGCATTGACCATGAGCGTCGCGATGATGCCGGCATCGAACGGCTTGTGAAGGAGCACGGCCAGAAACGTCGCAAACCCGGCGAGGAAGCCGGCCCCATGCGTGGCGTCGGCATTGACCGATGCCGCAAGCGCCGCCCCATCGGCGAGACTGTGGAGAGAGAGGCCAGCAAACGCGCCCAGCCAGGCCCAACGCGCCGGCCGCGTGGCCCCGAGCGGTCCGCCGACGTGGGCGTGGGCATGACTGTGGTCGTGATGGTGATGGCCTTCCTCATGGCCTGCCGACTGCGTGGCGAGGTCGCCGTCGGCGGTATGGTGGGCGTGCCCATGAAACGCTCGCTCGAGCAGAAACATCAAAAAGAAACCGGCCAGCACCCAGGCGGCTGTCGTATCGATGTCGTGGCCCAGCTCATAGAAGGCGTGCGGCAAGAGGTGCAGGAGCCCCACGCCCAGCATCACTCCGGCAGTGAGCGACAGCAGCACCTGCATCCGCCGGTGGCCAAGCGAGAAGAAGGCCATCGTTGTCCCGCCGGCAAACGCCGCAGCGGCAATCAGCACCAAGTAGATGCCGAGACTGACCGCGGCCAGCATGTTCGGCACAATCGTCGCGTTGGGAGCCACCATACACCCGGGATTCTACCTACCCGCGGAACCATCAATCCATGGCCTTGTCTCAGAGGCGGGCGATCACTGCCCACGCGGTCGCCAGGCAACTCAGCGCCGGTATTGCCACGGGGCCGGTTGCGTCTGATACATCCGCGATGCCTGTTCCATCTGCTGGCGAACCACGGCATTGTGCTCGGTCTTGTGGGCGTCATAGGCAGCGCAGGCGCCGAGGGCGATCACAAGCAGGTAGGTGACGATGTTGGCCCATGCCTCTCCGCCAAGAAACTTCATCGCCGTCCCGAATGACTTCTTCACTTTCGGTCCGAACAGTCCCAGCCGCACCGACCAGATCTCGTCAAGCACCAGGTGGGTGAGATACCCGAGCACGGCCGCACCGGCGACGAAATACCGTCGCATCGGATCGAACGAATCGAACGCCAGAAACACCGCCAGGCCGGCGACGGCCGCCGCCGGGACGCTGTGAAACATCCCTCGGTGCACGGAATAGGTATTGAGTAGCCAGGCCAGACCAAACCGAATGGCCAGATAGATCGCTCCGCCAATGATGATTGTCGCCTCCAGCGACAGCGACATGTGCTGCATGCGCGGCAGCAGCATCACGGGAATCACCGCCGCCACGAAACCGATGCTCTCTTGCAGAGGCCGGCCAGAATCACTGTCGAGATCGGGCATCATTCCGGAGGCGGCGCAGAGGCCGGCCGCCAGCGTGCACGTCAGCGGAGGCAAACCGCCGGCATACCACGCTGCCGCCCCGTAGGTTACTCCCACGATCGTCGAACCGGTAATGTGCTCGCGGAACCCGGGCACCGTGGACTTTCCTCCCCGCCGTTATCTGCGCAAACTGTCTGCCTTTGCCAACACCCTCTTGTCGGCAGTTCGAAGAAGCAACCGTCACCGAGAAAACTCGTCTACCCCCTGCACTGCCGGAACGACAAGGTTTACGCATGATCCGCTGCGACCAGCGGCAACCAGCTCCACAAAAGAGACACGTTGGGGCACTTGAGAATAATGGGCAACATGCGACGCTTGCGTTGACTCAGTCGATTGCGTTGCCTTGTTTGAACGTATGGATTTCACGCACGATTGATCTTCGTGGTCCACCCGTTGGCTTCTAGACTCGGCGGCCACTCGAGGAGGCTCCCTGTGGCGATTGAAGGCTACGATCTGGTCATGCTCGGAATTCTCGCGGCGACTGCGCTGCTGGGCTACTTCAAGGGCATGGTCTGGCAACTTGCCTGGATCGCCGGAATCGTCGCCAGCGGATTCGTCGCCATGCGGTTCGGGAGTCAGTTTGCCCCGTACTTCGGCCAGCAGGCGCCGTGGAATCGGTTTGCCTCGATGCTCGCGCTCTATGTAGGCACGTCGTTTGCGGTCTGGCTCGTCTTTCGAATCGTTTCCGGTGCCATCAATGCCGTCCATCTCTCTGCTTTCGACCATCAGCTGGGCCTGGTGTTCGGCGCCGCCAAGGGCGCGCTCTTGTGCGTTGTGATCACGTTCTTTGCCGTGACGCTCGCCCCCGATTACCGGCCGCAGGTCGTGGCCAGCCAGAGCGGCCGGATCGTCGCTGACCTGCTCGTTCGTGCCGACGAATACCTGCCCAAGGAAATCCATGACACGATCGACCCCTTCGTGAAGCAGTTCGAAGAGCAGTTCCAGCGTTCGGGCGGCGTGCCCGCAGCCCGAACAGCAGCAACGGATCCAGGAACAGTCACAACGCAGGGGCCTTCGCCCCTGGAGTCGATCTGGAGCGGCATCAGTTCTGCCGCCGCGTGGGCGGGCGCGGAGCAGGGGGCCGCGGCGGAGCAGGGGGCCAGACAAGCCGGCGGGCTTCCACAAGGCTCGTCATGGTTCGTTTCCCGAGGCGAAACTCCCGTCGCCAACCAACCGGCTGGCTACCAGACACCAGCCGCAAGCAGCCTCACAGCACCCAGCCCGGTCTTGCCCCCGCAGCCGTTTCCGATCGGCACCCAGTCACCGCTGCCAAACGGTCGGCGGTGAGCCGAAGGCGGAGCACGTTCGAGAGGCAAGACGGGTGCGTTGCCACGTCGCCTCACCGTCCGCACTGACCGGGGAGGGAAGACAACACGGCACGGATCATCCGGGAGCGAGGAGAGCGTAATTTCGCCCGCGAAAGAGCGGTTGTGGCAGGGGGCCCAAACCGGACATAAGAGACATTATCGGACGTTGGGGAGAGGGGCGGTTTCGCGGGCGTCGGCTATCCTCACCACCATGTCCCAGCCCCCTGCACCCGTCACGCTGACCGATCTCATAGCGGCCGTCGCTGCATGCGGAATTCCTCCACGTCTTATCGTGATCGATTCTCCGGTCGTCACCGCAGGGCCATCTCGGGCGGCGGCGGGCAGGCGGGATTCACCCACTGGATCACGGCAGCCCAGTTCGCGCTCTCGGGGTCGTGCTGCAGGTAGCCATGGATTGGCTTCACCACGCTCCAACCGTCTTTCAAGTGCGCCGAGAGCACGGGATCGGTGCGCTCGCCCGCCACGACCGCCCGCACGTATTCGGCGGCAGGCACCGCGCCGGCGACGACGGCGTAGCCGGGCAGCCGGCTCGCTCCCACCATCCGCCACAGATGCTCTTCGACCACGAGCCCGCGCGTGGCATCAGTGAGTGCGTGGGCCAAGCCGTGATGCTGGTGCTCGGGGCTCACGAACACGTCGGCGCCGTAAAGCGTGGGGCCACGCGGATTGTGGTCCCCGAACGTGCCCTGGGCGGTGAGCACATCCCAGGGGTCGTCGACGTGGTAATCCGCCATCCGCAGCCGCAGCGTGAAATGCACGCCCACCGCCTCGCCTGTCGGCAGGTGCTCGGCGACGAACTGCCCCTGCGGAAACACGGCGCGGTGCTTCGCCAGTTCCGCGGGTGTGTACGGCGTGTCGTGGGGATAGACGACGCGGCAGATCTCGCCGATCCGGGCGTAGTCGGCCGGGTGCATAGGCCGGATGCGATACTCGCTGGGCAGCATCATGAGTGGCTATCGGGATGGGTGGCTCAGGCCGTCGCTTCGGCAAACACGCCCATGCGGCGGAACTTTTCGTAGCGGGCGTCGACGAGCGACTCCACCGGCTTCTCAACGAGTTCGCGAAGCGTTCGCACGAGATAGGTCTTGAGGCGAGAGGCCATCTGCCGCGGCTCCCGATGAGCCCCCCCTGCCGGCTCGTCGATCACCGCATCGACCACGCCAAACTCCGCCAGGTCCCGCGACCGCATCCGCAACGCCCGGGCCGCATCCGCCTTGTAGTCGGCGCTCTTCCACAGGATGCCCGCACAGCCCTCGGGGCTGATCACGCTGTAGTAGGCATGCTCCAGGATCGCCACGCGGTCGCCGACACCGATCCCGAGCGCCCCGCCCGAGCCTCCTTCACCGATCACGACACACACGATGGGCACCGGCAGCGACGCCATCAGAAACATGCTCTCCGCAATCACCTGGGCCTGCCCCCGCTCCTCGGCGCCGACGCCGGGATAGGCGCCGGGCGTGTCGATCAGGCAGATCACTGGCAGGCCATACTTTGCCGCGAGTCGCATCTTGCCCATCGCCTTGCGGTAGCCCTCCGGATGAGCGCACCCGAAATGGCACGCCTGCCGCTCGGCAAGCGTCTTGCCTTTCTGATGGCCAATCACCAGCACCTTGTGACGGTCGAGCTTGGCAAAACCCGTCAGCATCGCCGGATCATCGCCGAAGGCCTTGTCGCCATGGAGCTCTACGAACTCGTCGAACACCATGTGGAGATAGTCGCTCGTTTTCGGACGGTCGGGATGCCGAGCCACCTCGACGGTCTGCCACGGATCGAGATTGCCAAAAACCTTCCTTTGCAACTCAACCAGCTCCCGCTTGAGGAGCCGCAGTTTCTCCTGCTCTTGGCCACCCACCGGCGCCGCCTCGAGCGCAGTAATCCGATCCTCGATCTCGTAGATCGGCTTTTCCAGGGGCAGGCGGTGGAGACCGTGGGCCATGGTCGAAAAGATCCTGTCGAAACAAACGTGACCGGGAAGATGGGATTTTCTCCGCCGGCCGAGTCCGGCGTCAATCGCGATCGATCGCACGCGAGGCGGGGAAAACGCCGCCTCGAAAGCGGCCTACGCCCGAAAGGTCCGCACTTCCGCGATCACGTCTTGCATCGAGCCCGGCCGGTCGGCGGGTCGCTTGGCCATCATCCGGCTGATCAGCCGCGCGGCCGCCGTCGGGAACGATGGCTTGTGCAGCGTGACGGACGGCACCGGCGCGGAGACGTGCTTGTTGAGCAGATCGTTGGTGGTCACAGCCGAATACGGCACCTCACCGGTGACCAACTCGTAGAAGGTGCACCCCAGCGAGTAGATGTCGGCCCGCGGATCGACGCGACCGCCGCGAATCTGTTCCGGTGCCATGTAGCTGGGAGACCCCTGGGCTTGTTGTCCGCCCCGCAGCGCGCCAAGCAGGCCGGGCCGGCGGCTGGCGATCGCGAAGTCGATCACCTTCACCTTGCCGTCGGCAGCCGCGAGGATGTTGTCGGGCTTCACGTCGCGGTGCACCCAGCCGCGGCCGTGCATGTGATCGAGGGCCACCGCCGTCTCCATCGCGATCCGCTGCAGCCGCGGCGCGAGCTGCTCGACCCCCGCGGCCACCTGCCGCTTGAGATTCTCGTGCGGAAAGAGTTCCATCACGAGCAGCGGCAGACCGGCCTCGTCTCGGAACCGGTCGATGCGGATGAGTCCGGGATGGGCCAGGCCGGTCGCGACTTTGAATTCATGCGCCAAGAGCCGGCGTTGGCCAACGTCCTGAGCCATCTCCGGCTCGACCACCTTCACGGCAACGGGCGACGACGCCACGCCGTCGATCGCCTCCCAGATCTGACAGTGCTTGCCAACGCCGAGCTGGCGAACAAGCTTCAGGCTTCCGAGTTGAGCGGGGACGCTGCCCATGCTGGCTCCGGATCGAGGTCGACGGCCAAGAGGACAAGGCCTTGAGGTGGGGCGGTCGGTCCGGCTGCGGGGCGGCTTCGCGCCGCCAGCACGTCGCGGAGCCATTGCGGCCGCCGCTTTCCACAGCCGACCATCACGAGTGAACCCGCGATGATCCGGACCATGTTGTATAGGAAACCATTTCCCTCGACTTCCATCCAGACCTCGGCATCGGGAATGTCGGTGTCGCTCGACCGCCGGGCCACCCCGAGCCGGTAGACGGTACGGATTTTCGAGGGCCGCGTGGAGGGCGTGGTCTCGAATGACGTGAAGTCATGCTCTCCGACGAGTACCGTCGCCGCCTCCTGCATGGCTGCCACGTCGAGCCGCGATTTCCACCGCCACACCAGGTGCCGCTGCAAGACCGGCCGCCAGGGGGCGTCGTGGATGCGATAGCGGTAGGTTTTGCGAACCGCAGCCCGCAACGGATGGAAGTCGGGCGGGGCCTCGCAGCCCGCGACCACTGTCACGTCCGGCGGCAGCCGGGCATTCAGCGCCCGCACCCAGACCGCCGCCGAGAGATCACTGCTTGTGGTGAATCCGACGATTTGGGCCAACGCGTGCACGCCCGCGTCGGTCCGGCTACAGCCGCGAGGAAGAAGCTCCTCACCACTGATCCCGCGGATTGCCTCGGCGACCGCCCCCTGCACCGTCGGCCGGCCCGGCTGTGCCTGCCAGCCGGAGTAGCGGGTCCCGTCGTACGCGAGTTTCAGACAGATCGT
>JBIKNV010000251.1:0-4751 GCA_044358475.1 Pirellulales bacterium
GACGTGCCAGTCGACAGGTTGAAGCGTCGTCCGGTCCCATCGAAATGGTCGGCTCACGAGCACGCCTGCCATCTTGCCACGGTTCAACCGTTGTTCATGAACCGGCTCGACTTCATACTCCGCAACGCGGCTCTGGTGATTCGGCCCTATAACCCGGCTGAGGATGATGCAGAGGATGCGCTGCTGGCAGTCGACCTTGCCGAGGCGATGAATCGGTACCAATCTGAGAGGGCGGGCATGGTTTCTCGGCTCCAGGCATTGACGCCCTCCCAATGGGAAATTTCGGCTTCTCATCCCGAGTACAACCGGTATTCGATTTTCATAATGTTTCGCCACCTCGCGCTGCACGATCTCTATCATGCGTATCGCATCGAGGAGCGGCTCTTGGAGCACTAGGCCGGTCGATCGGCTCGCGGTGCTCGAGTTCCTCAAGCGGCTGCGGCCGTAAAACTCGGTGCGGATCGCGCCAGGTGCGACGAGCCGGATCCGGATGCCGAATGGCCGCAGCCCGAACGCCAGCGACGCGCTGAAGCCTTCCTCGGCCCACTTCGTGGCATGATGGATGCTGTACACGTGGAAACGTCACGCGGCCACCGTCGCCCGGCCGATGCCGGAGGAGGCCCCGGTGACGAGCACGACGGGTGGTGGCATGGCGGTTAGGCTGTTCAGGAATCTGAAAACCGTCCACAACTTAGCCGCTTCGGGGCCGTCGTTCAGCGCAGCCCAGCCGGAGCCACGCCATGACCACCCGCCGCAACGATCTCGACGCGCTTCGCAGTTTTGCGATGGCGCTCGGCATCGCCGTGCATGCAAGCCTGGCGTTTTTTCAGGCGCCCTGGCCGGTGCACGATACGCGGCCGAGCGGCCTGATGCCGCTCGTGTTTCTCGTGATCCACGGCTTCCGCATGCCGCTGTTCTTCCTCCTGAGCGGCTACTTCACGATGCTCGCGTATCGCCGCCGGGGCCTGCGGAGCCTGCTCGAGCAGCGGTTCGCGCGGATCGTCGTGCCCCTGGTGCTGGCCATGGCCACGATCGGGCCTCTCGACGGCCTGCTCGAGCGGCATGCCATCCGCTCCTACCGGCCCGAGCCGGCGATCGCCGAGATGATCGCCGGCGATGCCGACGCCGTCCGCCGTCGCTTCGCCGCCGGGTCCGACGCCGAGGGCCGCGATCAGCTGTTTCACCGGCGGATGCTCACGTGGGCGGCCTGCTCCAACCAGGCGGCGGTCGTCGAGGCGGTGATCGAGGCCGGTGCCGACGTCAACGCGCGGGGCGGCTTGGGCGACACCACGCTCCACGAGGCCGCCGTCTACGGGTGCGATGAGGCGGTGGCGGTGCTCCTGAGCCGCGGCGCCGATCCCACGATCGCCAATCGCTCGGGCCGGACGCCGCTGGCGATGACGCTCCTGTCGCCCGAACTGGCCGCCGGGTATGCCCCGCTCCTCGGCCTGCCGCCGCTCGAGGCCGACGACATCGTCCGGGGCCGCGGGCGGATCCGTGAGCTGCTTGGGGACATCGAGATGACGGTCGCCGGCCCGGTCGACCACGCGGTGCTGGCCTACTGGGGATTCCTCGGATCCGACCGCTTTCAGTTTCGAGTTGGCGACACGCCGATCCACCTCGTCGACACCAACATGTTCGACCACCTCTGGTTTCTGTGGTCTCTCTGCTGGCTGGTGGCGGCGTTCGCGGTGCTCGCGCGCTGGAATCTCCTGCCGACGGGCCGGCACCGCTGGTGGCTCGTGCCCCTGTCGCTCGTGCCGCAGGTGTTCATGGGCCAGTCGCTGTCGGGCTTCTACGGGCCCGACACGTCGTTCGGCCTGCTGCCGCTGCCGCACGTGCTCGTCTTCTACGGGTGCTTCTATTTTTTCGGCGCCGCGACGTTCGCCGCCGAAGGAATGGAGACGCGGCTCGGCGCCCGCTGGCCGCTCCTCCTGCCGGCGGCCGCGGTGCTCTTCGTCGCCGGGCTGGTGACGATCGGCCTGCGACCGGCGGCGATCGTGTTCCAGCCGGCGTATGCCTGGGCCATGTCGCTGGGACTGATCGGCCTCTTTCACCGGTTCTTTCCCCATCCCAGTGCCCGGGTCACCTGGCTCGCCGACGCGTCCTACTGGATGTATCTCGCCCACGTGCCGCTGGTGCTCGCGGCGCAGATCATCGTCCGCGAGTGGCCGCTCCCGGGGGCCGTGAAGTTTCTCTTGATCCTCGTGGCGGTGTCGGCCGTGCTGCTCGTGTCATACGCCTGGTGCGTCCGCTCCACGATCATCGGCCGGATCCTCAACGGCCCGCGGAAGGCGGCGTCACGTCCGACATGAGCGTCAGGCGAGCACCGGGGCGTTGGTGCGAAAAGCACTCTCCACGATCTCGGCGGCCCGGCTGACACCGTCGAGGCCCGCGATCTCGGTGGCCCGTGTGAGTGCGCGCGTGCGATAGCCAGGATCGCCGAGCACCCGCTCGACCGCCTGACGCAGCCGTGACGCGGTCAGGTGCCGCGGCAGCAGCACCTCCGCCACTCCGAGCCATTCGAGCCGGCGGGCGACACCGGGCTGGTCGTTGGTGATCGGGATCGCCACCATCGGCACGCCGCGGGCGAGCGACTCGAGCGCCGTGTTGAGGCCGGCATGGGTAATAGCGAGCTTCGCCCGATCGAGGAGCTGCAACTGCGGCGCGATTGGCACTACGATCGGATTGCCAGCGCAGCGGGCCGCGAGCGCGGCGACGTCCTGATCAGCTGCGCCGAGCGAGATCACGAGCTGTGCGTCAAGCGGGGCGACGGCCGCGGCGATCGCGACGAACATCTCGCTCAGCCTGTTCTGGAGCGTGCCGAGCGACGCGTAGACGAGCGGCCGGCTGTCGAGTCGTTCCCAGGGGAACGGCACGTCGCTGCCGCCGCCGGCCGCGTGCCACGGCCCCGTGAAGTGCAGCCGAGGCTCGGGCCGAGCCCGCGGGAAATCGAAGAACGCCGGCTGCTGGGCGATCTCCGCGAGAAACGCCGGGGCCTCCTCGCCCACCCGGGGCGCGAGGCCATGCCGCACGCGGTAGGCGTTGATCGTGTCGCGGACAGGCGCTGTCACGCGGTGCAGAAACCAGTTGCCCGCGGCGTTTCGCAGCCGGCCGAGCGGGCCGGGCCGATACTGCCAGGGGAGCACCGCCGGCGGGCAGGCCGGGTCGCGATTGAGCGCGAGTGCATTGGCCACCTTCACGAACGGCAGGCCGGCGATCTCGGCCACCGTGCCCGCGGCCGGATTGACCTGATCGACGAGCAGCCCCTCGATGCCATGCTCACGGATCACGGCGGGCGTGTCGCGGAGCGTGACCTCGGCGGCCAGCCGCATCATGTCGATCGTGTAGCGAAGCGCCTTTCCGGCCGTCATTCCGCCGAGCGCCGCAGCCTGCGCCGCGATGGCCCCACGCGGGAACTCCGCGGCACCGATGGCGGCAAACCCCAGCCCCGCCGCGACGGCCTTCGACTCGCCATCGGGGCGGGCCACGAGCGTGACACGGTGACCGCGCCGCATGAGCTCGCGGCCGAGCGTCGTCATCGGGTTCAAGTGCCCGGAGAGCTCGGGGCAGGCGAGGCCGATATGCATGCTGCAGGTGTCAGGCGAGTGGCGCCTGCTCCAGTCGCAACGTGACCGGCCGCGACGTGCGAAGCGTGACCCGCGGCCGGGGCGTGATCGGGGCTGGATCGGTGAGCCGGGCCCGGAACCGCGCGAGGAGTGTGCCCATGATGAGCTGCGACTCGATCATCGCGAAGCTGTTGCCGATGCACGTCCGCGGGCCCGCGCTGAACGGCAGGTAGGCGAACTTGTTCTTCTGCTCCTCGCGGCCCGCCTCGAACCGCTCGGGCCGAAACGCCTCGGGATCGCTCCAGAGCTCCGGCAGTCTGTGGATCGCATAGGGGCAGAAGATCACGAGATCCCCTTTGGCCACCTTCGTGCCCGCGAGGTCGTCGGACCCGAGGGCCCGGCGATCAAACATCCACACGGGCGGATACAGCCGGAGTGTTTCCTGGATCACGGCTTTCAGCCTTGGCAGCTGCGGCAGGTCCTCGACCGTGGGTGGCCGTCCGCCGGTGGCCGCCACGAGCTCGGCCCGCAGCCGCTCCTGCTCGTCGCGATGCCGGTCGAGGAGCACCCAGAGCCACGAGAGCGCGTTGGCCGTCGTCTCGTGGCCCGCGATCATGAGCGTCATCACCTCGTCGCGGAGCTGGGCGTCGCTCATCGCCTCGCCCGTCTCGGCGTCGCGCGCGAGCATCAGGATCGTGAGCAGGTCACGATGCCCGCCCTGCGGCCCGCTTCCGTGGGCAAGCCGGCGGCGCTTCGTGGCGATCAGCCCCTCCACGATCGTGTTGAGCGACTGCAGCGCCGGCCGCAGCCGCCGGTTGGTGGCGGTCGGCAGCCAGAGCGGCGGCCGGATCGGCGACGACGCCCGCGCGGCGAGGCAGGCGAGGATCACCGGGAAGACGCGGTTGACTTCGGCCGCGCTCGCCGCGAGGTCGTCGCCGAAGAGGGTCTCCGCCACGATGCGCAGCGTCACCTTCATCATGTCGGTGCAGGCGTCGACCCGCTTGCCGGCCGCCGCGGCCCGGCCCCACTCGTCGGCCGTCTCAGCCGCGAGCCGCGAGATGATCGGCGCGAAGTGGCGGACGCTCTCCCCGTGGAAGGCGGGCTGGGCGATCCGCCGCTGCCGTTTCCAAAATCCGCCGCCACTCGTGAGCATGCCATTGCCGAGCACGACGCGCACGGCGT
>JBIKNV010000527.1:0-2506 GCA_044358475.1 Pirellulales bacterium
CAGCCGCAGCGTGTCGCGGGCACCCAGGCCGCAGGCCCGCAGCCCGGCCGGCAGGCCGGCCGCATGAATGGCTTCCCACAGCGTGCAGGCCACCACGGCGGGCACGACGATCTCGACACCATCCTCGCCGGTATATCCCGTGCGACTGATGGCGGCGGCGTGGCCGGCAACTCTGGCCTGCGTGGCGGTGTATGCGGCGAGACCGCTGACACGAGCGGCATCCTGCGGCACACACAGGCCACAGACGATCTCCACCGCCCGCGGTCCCTGCACGGCGATCATGGCCGTCTCGCGCGTATGATCCGCGAGCGTCACCCCAGTGGTCGGCAGGCGACTCCGAAGCCATGCCACGACCCGCTCCCGGTTGCTGGCATTGACGACCAGACCCAGCCGCGGCGTGCCGTCCGGGGCATCGGCCTCCCGGCTCACGAGGGCGTCATCGAGAACGGCCTCGTCGTTGGTCACCAGCGTGTAGCGGCAGCGACCGATGCCGACGCCTGCCACCGTGCGGGTGAGCAACGACTCGAGCCAGTCGACCGCAGCCGGGCCGACGATCGACAAGCGGCCCATGTGCGAGACGTCGAACATTCCGGCCGACTGCCGCGTGGCCAGATGCTCTTCGACGATCGACGAATACTGCACCGGCATCCGCCAGCCGGCAAAATCGACCATGCGACCGCCATGGGCGTCATGCCAGCGGGTAAGCGGCGTTTCGTGGAGGTGATCTGTCATGGGATGCTCACAAGGCGCGACGTTTTTTGGACTTTTTCCGTGGGCGGGCGGGTGCTGCGTTACGTGTGTTGGTGCGACGGGCCGGCTTTGCCTTCTTGGCACCCGCCCGCGTTCGTCGCGGGGAGGACCGTCCTGGCGAACGGTCCACGAGCCGTAGTTCCAGCAGGCGGCGATCCAGATCGACTCGGGCCACCTGGACCCGCACCCGATCACCGAGACGAAACGCGTTGCCCGCCCGCGTTCCGGCCAAGACGTGGCTCGCTCGCTCATATCGATAGCGATCGTCGGGAAGCGAATCGAGCGACACGAGCCCCTCGGCCGGCAGGTCGATTCCCTGCACGAACAGCCCGAAGGGCTCTACACCCGTCACGACCCCCTCCATCTCGGCACCGATTCGTCCGCTGAGATAGAGGAGCAGTTTGAGTTTCACCAGCTCCCGCTCCGCCGCCTCGGCCCGCCGCTCGAGCTGCGAACATTCCTCGCCGAGCTGCTGCAACCCTTCGTGCGGCGGCTTGCGGCCCGCGGCGAGCAGGTCGAGCGCCCGGTGCACGGTAAGGTCGGGATAGCGGCGAATCGGCGACGTGAAATGGCAGTAGCAGTCACTGGCCAGTGCAAAATGCCCGTCGTCCTGCGGTCCGTAGCAGGCCCGCGTGAGACTGCGAAGCACGGCATAGTGAACGGCATGCTCCTCCGGTCGACCGCGGGCCATGTCGAGGAGCCGCTGCAGTTCGAACCGGCTCTCGAGCGAATCGACCTCAAACCCCATTTCGGTGACGAATTCGGTCAACTGTCGCAGCTTTCGCATGTCGGGAGCGGCGTGAATCCGGCGGAGGAAGCCGCCACCGCTGGCGGCCAGAGCCCGGGCCACCGCCTCGTTGGCAGCCAGCATGAACTCCTCGATGACCTGGTGGCTCTCTGTGTTTTCCACGACGTGGGCGCCCGTGACCCGGCCGGAACGATCGAGATCGATCTTCACTTCCGGCATCACGAGTTCCAACGACCCACGGGCCATGCGCCGGCTGCGGAGAAGCCGGGCCAGATCCCGCATCCGGCCGAGCAGCGATCGCACCGCGGCGGTCATCTCGACCTGCCGCGTGTCGGGGTCGGCGAGGAAGAGATCGACTTCCTCGTAGGTGAACCGGCGCTGGCTCTTGATGGCCGACCGCTCCATCGAGGCGTCGATGGGAATCCCCTCCGGGGAAAATTCGATCCAACAGGTGCGGGCGTAGCGAATCCGGCCCGGCTGCAGGCTGGCGAGGTTGTTGGAGACGATCTCCGGCAGCATCGGGATCACCCGGTCAGGCAGGTAGACGCTCGTGCCGCGGGCGGCGGCCTCCTGATCGAGCGGCGAACCGTCACGGACGAAGTGACAAACATCGGCGATGTGCACACCCAACAGCCAGTGGCCACGCTCGATCCGTTCGAGCGAGATCGCGTCATCGAAATCCCGGGCATCGACTGGATCGATGGTGATCACGACCGCGCCGGTGAGATCGTGGCGATCGTCCGGCACCTCTTCGGTGAACCGGGCCGCCTGCCGTCGGGCATCCTCCAGCACCGCCTCGGAAAAGGGCCCCGGCAGGCCGAACTCGTTGATGATGGTAAGCGTGTCCACCCCCGGATCCCCCGCGGCGCCGAGCACCTCGACGATCACACCCTCTCCATCGAGGCCATGCCGGGGAAAGCGAACCATCTCCACGACCACCTTGTCGTTCTCCTGAACGCCCTTGGCGCCTGGATCCCCGACAGCGACCGATTTCGCGAAGACGGTGCC
>JBIKNV010000022.1:0-15255 GCA_044358475.1 Pirellulales bacterium
TCGCGGACGGGGGTGCCGACAAGCTTCGTGAGCCGCTCGGCGAGCTGAGCCGTGAAGAACGCCGGCATGTGCTGGACGATCAAGACCGGCACGGGGCAGTTTTTGGCGAAGGCCGGGAGCACCTCGACCAGCGCGGTCGGGCCGCCGGTGGAGACGGCAATCACGATGCCACGCACCGGCCCGCGCGGAGCCGCCAGCCGCGGGGGCGGCGGGGCCGCGGCCGGCCGCGGATGCGTTATCCCCCGAGGAACGATCGCCTTGATCTTCGCGATGACTTCCTCACGGATCTTCGCGGTGACTTCCTCCGCCGCCAGCCCGGCCGGCTTGGCGGCGTAGTCGTTGGCGCCGGCGAGCAGGGCGTCGAGCGTGGTCTTCGCGCCCCGTTCCGTGAGGCTCGAAAACATTACCACTGGCAGCTTGGGGGCGATCCGGCGAATCTCCTTGAGCGCCCCGATCCCGTCGAGCACCGGCATCTCGACATCGAGCAGCACCACATCCGGCGCGGTGGTCGCGACCATCTCGACGCCCATCGTGCCATTCACCGCCGCGCCGACGACCTTGAGATCGGGGTCGGCACCGAGCGTGGCCGAAAGCAGGCCGCGGATCGTCGCCGAATCGTCGACGAGGAGCACACGAATCGGCTGTCGCGCCGTAGGGCCGGCCACCTCCGCCGCGCTGCACACTCCCAGGCCGACCAGCGCCCGGGCGAGCGACTCCGGTGCGAAGGGCTTCGTGAGATAGTCATCGACGCCCACCGCCCGGGCCTGCTCGATACGTGTTCGATCGCTCTCGGTGGAGATCATCAAGAGCCGCAGGTCGCGATGTCGGGGGCTTTCGCGGAGCCGCTTCACCAGTTCGATCCCGTCCATCACCGGCATGTGCCAGTTGACGGTGACGAGGTCGGGCCGGGGCGACGTAGCCAGAGCTTCCAGCGCCTCGGCGCCGTTGGCTGCCTCCAGGCACTCAAACCGCAGATCGCGCAGCGTGCGGGCCACAATGCTGCGGCTCGGCTTCGAGTCGTCCACCACCAGTGCCCGCATGATCACCCTCCCTGTCGGCCGCCGCCGGGATCGCGGCTACCGCCGATATTCGTCCACCAGCCGCTGCAGGTTCATCGCCATGCGGGCCAGTTCCTGGGACGACACCTGCGTGTTGGAGGCCCCTTCGGCCGTGCTCTGGGCGGCCTGGGCCACCTGCACGATGTTCTCCGCGATCTCCGAGGAACCGGTCGTGGCCTCGGCGATATTGCGGCTGATCTCGCTCGTCGTCACCGACTGCTCTTCGACCGCCGCTGCGATCTTGGTCTGCAGTTCGTTGATCCGCTCGATCACGCTGCCGATCTCGCCGATCGCCGTCACGGCCCGGTGGGTGTCTCCCTGCATGGCCTGCATCTTGGCGCCGATGTCTTCCGTGGCCTTCGCTGTCTCCCGAGCCAACTCCTTCACCTCGTTGGCCACCACGGCGAAGCCCTTCCCTGCCTCGCCGGCTCGGGCAGCCTCGATCGTGGCGTTGAGCGCGAGGAGGTTGGTCTGCTCGGCGATCGACGTGATCACGTTGACCACTTTGCCGATCTCCTCACTGGAGATGCCCAGCGCGTGCATCGTGCCGCTGGTCGCGCCGGCGAGGTCGACGGCCTGGCGGGCGGTGGAGGCGGCCTCCTGAGCGCTGCGGGCGATCTCGTGGATGCTGGTGACGAGGTTTTCGATCGAGCCCGACACGATGCGGGCATTGCCGCTCACCTGCTCGGCGGCGGCTGAGACGAGGTTGGCCTGGGCGGTCGTTTCCTCGGCCGCGGCGCTCATCTGCTGGCTGACGCTTGTGAGCTCTTCCGATGAACTGGCGAGCGCGTGCGTGTTGTCAACGATGCCGGCGACGAGCGCCGCCTGCCGGCGGGCCTCCTGGGTGAGTCGGCGGGCGATGCCGGTGGAGACCGCCAGCACGCCGAGGGCTGTGACACCAAAGATCGCCTGGGCAAACCTCCGCAGCCGATGGGCTGGCGCCAACACCTCGGCCTCGTCGATCTCCGAAATGAGCGCCCAGCGGACAGACTGGCGGGGCGAGGCGGGATCGCTGTGGATCGTGACCGGCGTCCACGAGGAGAGCACCGACTGGTTGCGGTAGTCGCGGATCAGTGCCGTGCCCGAGGCACCCTCGTCAATCGCCGAGCGGACAGCCACGCTGTCGACCTTGATCTTCGGATTGATAATCGACGTCTTTACCCCGAGGTCACGGGTGAACCGCGATTCGCTACGAAAGAGCCGGTCGGGCCCGACGACGTAGGTCTCGCCCGTCTCGCCCATTCCCACCGTCTCGCCGATGATGGCGTTCATCCGATCGACTGGAAGCTGAAATACGACGACACCCCGTAGATCACGGCCCTCGTAGACCGGCGCTGCGATGAAGCTGGCCGGGGCGTCAAACGAGGGAAGGTATTGCTCGAACGGACCGAAGGCGACGGTATCGCGGCGGCCGCTGGAGAGGGTCTCCTTGCAGGCGCGGGCGAACGACGTGCCGCTGAAGGAGCCATTGAAGAGCGACGTCGCGAAGTCAATCTCCTTGAAGACGGAATAGACGATCGTGCCGCTCTCGGCATCGATCAGGAAAAAATCGTAGATCCCGAGCCGTGCCAGGAAGTTGCGGAAGATGGGGTGGAACGTGGCGTGGGCCTGCGAATAGGCCGACCCATCGTCGGCGGCATCGAGCAGGTGCTTGGAGCCGAGCGGATTGTCGTTGCGGCGGATGTAGAGGTCCTGCAGCCACGCTGCGGCATCGGGCAGCCCGTCAACCAACGGCTGGACAGCCACGTCGGTTTCTGTCCGGCGGCGGAATTCATTGGCGAAGTCGCCGGTGTAGGAGGTGGCTAGATTCTTGCGGGCCTTGTCGACCGCCGCGGCGTCAACACCATCCTCAGAGAGGATCGCCTTGTAGCCTTCCGTGAACTGACGCAGGGCGTCGACCACCATCCGGTCCTCGGCCATCATTCGCAGCTGGTCTTCCATCGACGTGAAATACCGCTCCACCGACTTGGCCGTGATGGTTCGGACCGTCTCCAATTGGTTGAACGCCTGAGCCCGCAGACCGTCGACGGCAGAGCGATACATCAAGATTCCGGTGATCGCCAGCGGAATGAGCGAGACGGCCAGCAGCGCCAGCAGGAGCCGGTTGCCGAGGAGGGAGAGCCAGCCGGAAAAACGGGAGGAGGTGGCGTCAGTCGGTGCCGACATGCGATGTTCCTTGCTTGTGAACGGTGGGTCTGGCGGCCGGAGATACACGGGGCCGCAGCAGAGAATGCACGATACGCTGCGGGTCGAGCAGATGCACGAGGCGGTCTTCGTCGGCAAAAACCCCCGTTCGCGGATCGGCTGCCGGCTCGATGAGGCTGCCCGACGGGGGCTCGATGTGGTCGGTAGGGATGCGGTTGACGTCGAGCACCTCATCAACCAGCAGGGCATAGTGGTCGCCGCCGAGCCGCACCACGAGGAGGTCGCTGCCAGCCGCGAGGCCTTCACCGAGGCCGAGCCTTCGTCGCATGTCGATCACCGGCACGATCTGGCCACGGAGGTGGATGAGCCCGGCGACTGCATCGATTGCCAGCGGTACCGGCGTGAGGCTTCCGGCATGGAGCACTTCAGCTACGAGCGACGAGGGAACCGCAAAGCAGTGGCCACCCACGAGGAATGCGCAGGCGTCGAGATCGATGGGAGCCGCGGCTGGGCTGGCGATGTTCATAAACGTGCGTGGGGAGGAGACGCGATGGAGGCGTCGGCAAGATCAAGCACCTCGGTGGCGATGCCGCCGAGCGACAGCGAGCCCGCCACGCCGGCTGCGGCGAGGTCGGCCTGGAGTGGGGATTCGGCCGCCGCCACGTCGACGATCTGCCGCACTGCCAAACCGATGCTCCCGGCGGGAGTGCCAAGAACAACCACATGGAACGCCGTCGGGGTTGGCGTGGCAGACCCGCCGAGAAGGCTGTCGACGTCGACGACGGGCGTGAAGCCCTCGCCCCGTCGGACCACCTGACGGCCAGCCACGGGCTGAAGATCGGCAGCCGTAACGGTCTCCAGGCGGGTGACGCCGTGCAGGGGCACCGCGACACGCCGGCCAGCGTTGGTGTGGCAGACAAGGTAGCGGTCAACCAATTCCGTGCCCGATGCTTCCGCGGCGATAGCCGCTGTCGGCTGCTCGACCGGAGGCAGGTCGGCCATGCGCAAGAGACCGCGTAGATCGAGAATGAGTGCCACCCCTCCATCGCCGAGGACCGTGGCACCGGCGTAGACGCCGATCTGGGAGAGCAGCGGCCCGATGGGCTTCACGACGATGGTTGTCAGGCTGGCCGCCTCAGCCGCTGGTTTTCCGTCGGATGACGACTGCACCGTCCGCAGCCCGTCGATCACGAGGCCGAATTCGCGATCATCGACCCGCAGGAGCACCACCGTGCCCTCGTGACGACAGGCGGTACAGCCGCGGAGTCCGAGGAATTCATCCAGATAGATGACCGGCACGAGTCTGCCGCGAACGCGGATGACCGGTGAACCGTCGAGCCCTTCGATCCGCGGCCCGGTGCGGTCGGGACGCAGCGAAATCAGCTCGCCGACGGCTGCCTGAGGGATCGCCAATCGCTGTTGGTCGCACCGGACGATGAGAGCTGGCATGATCGCGAGCGTGAGCGGCACGCGGACGCGAATCGTCGTGCCTCTTCCCGACCGGCTGTGCAGATCGACCGTGCCGCCGATGGCCTCGATGTTGGTCTTCACGACATCCATGCCGACGCCGCGTCCCGACACGTTCGTGACGGCTGCCGCTGTGGAAAACCCAGGCTCGAAAATGAACTGAAAGACGTCGTCGTCGGCGAGCAGAGCCACCGCTTCGGGAGTGGCCAGTCCCTTGGCGATCGCCTTGGCCCGCACGGCCTCGACGTCGATGCCACGGCCGTCGTCCTCGATTTCAATGGTGACCTGACCGCTTTCGTTGAAGGCCCGCAGGAGCAACCGGCCGGCCCGGGGCTTGCCCGCGGCCTCGCGGTCGGCAGGGGATTCGATGCCGTGATCGACGGCGTTGCGGATGAGGTGGGTGAGCGGGTCGCGGATGCTCTCGATAAGCGTGCGATCGAGCTCAGTGTCGGCCCCGTCGACGACCAGCTGCACCTCCTTGCCGAGAGTGACGGCGAGGTCGCGGACGGTTCGAGGGAACTTGCTGAACAGGTGGTCGATTGGCTGCATCCGCGTCTTGACGGCCGTTTCCTGGAGGGCGTTGGTAACGGCGTTGATGCGGTGCGCGACGGCCTGCACGGCCGGGTCTTCGGTTTCGATGCTCCGGAGCTGGTTGCGGGCGAGCACAAGCTCACCGACAAGATCGAGAATCGACGCGAGGAGGCCGACATCAACACGGATCGAGCTTTCAGCGGCCGTGACGGTGGCTGCTGCGGCCGCGACGGGCGGCGAAGCCTGCGCCGGCGCTACGACATCAGGCTGTGGCGCTGGTTCGGGAGGAGCAGCGCTGGCCGTTGGAAAGGCGTCGGCTGCCTGGGGGAAGGCCAGCGGCGCGGGTCGCGGCTCTGTCGGGGGTTGCTTCTGAGCCGCTTCGGCTCGTTCGGTTTCCGCTTCGGCGGCAGCCGCGGAGAGCGACTGGGCGAGGTCGCGGAAGTCGTGATCGCCTTCGGTGCCGTTGGCCTCGATCGATTGGAGAATAGACCGCACGGCATCGACCATCGAGTAGAGAGACCCGGTCACGCGGTCGTTGAGCGTGAGTTTGCCGTCGCGGAGCCTGCCGAGGAGGTGCTCACCGCTGTGGGTCAGGGCCCCGAGCTTGGAAAACCCGAAAAACCCACTGTTCCCCTTGATCGTGTGAACGGTGCGAAAAATGCTTGCCAGCCGCTCCGGGTCGCCGGGGGCCTGTTCAAGCGCAAGCAGATCCCGGTCGAGTTGATCGAGGTTTTCACTCGACTCGACGAGAAATTCCTCGACGAATTCGCGGTTGTCGTTCATCCCAGTCATCAAGCATACCCCGCAAAAGCTGCCCAGGGACGCGAGCCCGGGGGACTGCGGTGGCGGTGGCTGGTGCGTTGTCCCGCGGGCTTGCGCCCTGCGGCTTGCTTCACGAAACCCTCGCCATCGTGGCCTCGGGTCTCTTGGCGAACATCCGTTCGCTCTCGTAAGCCCACCCTCCAGGCGGGCGATCAGGGCTAGCGGGGTATCTCGTAGCTCACCAGGAAGCCCCGGGCGCGAGCCCGGGGCCAGCAGCGACGCAGGCTGGTGCGTCATCCCGCCGGCTTGCGTCTGGCGGCTTGCTGGGGACTTTCGCCAGGAAGCCCCGGGCGCGAGCCCGGTGGCCAGCAGCGGTGCTGGGCGGTACGCGGCCAGCGGGGAGAAAATGAATGCACTTGCTATGTTATTGCAATTAAGTTGCAATAAAGCATGATGGCGATTGAGGGTCGATCGTCTGTTTCCGTGTTGCTTCCCAGGAGTGTCGTTCATGTCTCAGCAGTCCTCTGATGCGGCCCCCCGGCTGCCCGTGACGGTCCTGTCGGGTTTTCTCGGTGCGGGCAAGACAACGCTCCTCAATCATGTGCTGGCCAATCGGGCCGGACTGCGGGTGGCCGTGATTGTCAACGACATGAGCGAGGTCAACATCGACTCCCAGCTCGTCGCCGGTCCGCTGGCGGCCCCCGCCGCCGCGGCCCGCCTCAGCCGCACCGAGGAGAAGCTCGTGGAGTTTTCCAATGGCTGCATCTGCTGCACGCTCCGCGAGGATCTGCTGGAGGAGGTGGCGCGGCTCGCCCGTGAACACCGCTTCGACTATCTGCTCGTGGAGAGCACGGGGATCTCGGAACCGCTGCCGGTCGCCGAGACATTTACCTTCACCGATGAACAGGGGGAAAGTCTCTCAGCTTTGGCCCGACTCGACACGCTCGTCACCGTGGTCGATGCGGTGAATTTTCTGAGGGACTATTGCTCGCGTGACGAGCTTCGCGACCGGGGAGTCGGCCTCGATGACAACGACTCACGGGACCTTGTCCAATTGCTTGTCGATCAGGTGGAATTCGCCAACGTGATCGTGATCAACAAGGCTGATCTGGTCACGGCGGAAGATCTGGGCTATCTCGAGGCGATTCTGCGCAAGCTCAATCCGACCGCGCGGTTTGTCCGCGCTGTCCACGGGCGAGTCGCTCCAGCGGAACTGCTCGGCACCCAGCTCTTCGACATGCAGCATGCCGCGACGCATCCGGGATGGCTGGCCGAAGCACCTGGCACTCACACGCCCGAAACCGAGGAGTATGGAATTTCCAGCCAGGTCTTCGTCGCCCGGCGGCCGCTCCATCCGCAGCGGTTCTGGGATCTGATCACGGGGCCGTGCTTCAAGGGTGTCATTCGTTCCAAGGGGTTCGTCTGGCTGGCCACGCGGCATGATTGGGCCGGGGTGTGGTCGAGCGCGGGAGTGGTGTCGAGTCTGCAGCCGGGAGGCACCTGGCTTGCTTCCGCGTCGGAAGAGGAATGGCCGGAGGAACTCGACCGCGCCGAGATCGACGAGGTCTGGGAGGAGCCGTGGGGCGATCGGCGGGAGGAGATGGTGGTGATCGGCGCCGGCATGCACCCATCGCTGCTGGATGAGCTGCACCTCTGCTGCCTCACTGACGACGAAATGGCTCTCGGGCCCGACGGGTGGCTGGACTTCGACGATCCGTTTCCCGCCTGGCGGATCGCCCTCGATGACGCCGACGACACGCTCATCGATGACGCGGACCGGGCCTGATCGATCCCCGTTCGCGATGGGGCGAAAACCAGCCGCTTGATCCGGCTGCCAATTTGTTGCACAAAGTGTTGTCATGCAATACGATTGCATGATAGGCAGAGGGGATTTTGCATGCACGGCGTCGGCACCTGGCTCGAGCGACTGTTCACGCACGACTTCTGCCCGGGCGTGAACCCGTGGGTCTACTGGGCGAAGCGGCCGATCTTCACGCTGCTCATCGCGCTGGTGATCGCGCTGGTGTGCTCGGTGTTCGTTAGCCCGGTCGCCCTCATCTCCTGTGCGGCCATCCTGGCCGTCATCCTGCTTGGCTACGGATGGCCACAGGTGACTGCCCGCGGCCTCGCGGCCCGCCTGCGGTTTCTGGAGCGACGGGTCACCGAGGGTGAAACGGCCCACGCGATCGTGGCCGTCCGCAACGACTGGCCATGGCCAGTGTGGGGCGTGACACTCGAGGTGGATCTCGGCGGCGCGGAACCGGCGGCAGTGGCACTGGCGAAAGTGGCCGGCTGGTCGACCGTGGAATTCACCTGGCCGTGCATGCCGGAGTGCCGTGGTCACTATCCGAGGCAGACTCCACGGCTCGCGACCAGTTTTCCGTTTGGACTTACCAGTGCTGCCCGTGACGCGGCAATCGAACGGCCGCTCTTGGTCTGGCCTCGGATCATCGACCTCGACACGCTCGTCGATGCGGCGGAGACCCGGCCGGCCGAGGATCTCTTCTCGGAGAATCGCATTGGTGATTCGGGCGACATGCTCGGCACGCGGCCCTTCCGCAATGGTGATTCGCTGCGGCGTGTCCATTGGGCCTGCACGGCGCGACTGGGTACGATGATCGTCTGCGAGCGGCAGGCGGCGGTACTCTCGGCGGTGCGGGTGGTGTTTGACTCCGATCCTGCAGTCCACTCCGGTTCCGGTCCTGCCAGTACGCTCGAGCAGTCGATCCGCTTGGCGGCCAGCGTCTGTGCGGCCTATCAGCAGGCCAACGCGATGGTGGAATGCTGCTTCGGCCACGAATCGATCCGCGTCGCCCCCGGAGGCCCCGGGCTGACCCGGTTTCTCGACGCGCTGGCCGGCTTCCAGGCCTGTGTTCACGAACACATCGACTGTCAGCACACCCACCTGACCGGCGCCTGCCGCCGGATCCATCATGGGAATTGCGGTGTGTTTCAAGTGACGATCACCACCCGCCGGGGGCTGCGGCTGCGGACCGAGCATCGGCATGTGCACGGCGACCAACTCTGGCTCGTGATCGATGATGGTGACTCGGCAGCAGCCGTTTCCCACCCGACTGGTCGCGTCGTCACGGTTGGTTCGGCGACGACGCCGCTGCCATCCTTCCGGCGAACGTGGAGGCACCTCTGCCATGCCGGATGAGGTGCATCTCAATGGGCGAGCGGGAAACCGCTGGCTGACGATCGCGCTTGCCGGCCTGGCCTGCAGTGCCGTCGAGGTGGCGGTGCGGGGGCTGCATGGACCGGTCGACATGCGGTCGTTTGCCGCCGGTGTCGTTGTCATCACTGGGATCGTGATCGCCATGGGCGAGTTGCTGCGGCGCACGTGGCCCGCCGTCGGTGCCACGCCCCGAGGTCGCCTCGCGTGGGTAGGTGGCTTCGTGGCCATCGCCGTCTCCGTCGAGATGGCCGTGCGGGGGATCATTGGCGACCCGCTCTTGCTTGATGGATTCCTCCTGATCGCGTTGCGGGACGTCGTGCTCGCCCTGATGGTCGTGGCGCATCATCCGGCCGCCCGGCCCGCCTGCGTGGGATTCGCCACGTTTCTGGTGGTGTTCGCCTCAGCCAGTGCCCACGCGATCTGGGCGCAAGGATTCGTCGTGGCCTTTGCGGTGATCGGGGTCTGCTGGCTCGTAGGCACCCATTGGGAGGCGATCGAACAGCGACTCGAGGCGTCGTCGCGACAGTCGCTGCCCCGGCGGTGGCTGCTCGCGTTGCCGTTGGGAGTGCTGGGCGCGCTCTTGGTCGTACCCGTCTCGGCCCGGCAGATCCGGCAGGCGGATGGCTTCATGCCGACGTCGGGTGGGCAGCGCGATGCTTCCGCGGCGGCGACCAGCGGCGTGGGTGACGGTGATGCCCTCGTGGCCGGCCTCGACAACATTCGGAGCTTCGCTCCGATCGAAAACGCTCCCTTCATGACCTCGCACGAGCCCTCGCTCTACGACCTTTTCGACGACACCTATAACGAGCCGATGAAAAACACGAAGACGGAGCGGGCAATTTCGCTGGCCAATCAGGACCGCGTCCGTTCGGAGGATCACTCGATGGCCACATCGCGGCGGCCGGGCCGAGAGTTTTCCACCGTTCGCCGATCGGGCGAGCCGTCGCGCCGCCGCATCGCCGACCTCGATTCGCGGGCGATCCTGCAGGTGAAGGGGCGGGTGCCTGTGCATCTCAAACTGGAGAGCTTCGATCGCTACGACGGCGTGGACTGGCAGCCGGAGGGAATCACTTCCTGGCACGGCGATCTCTCGCTGAAGACCGTCGGCGATCGGACGTGGGCGGTGGTCGCACCGGGCGTCGACGTCGAGATCGAGGGCACGCCGGAGGTGCATGCCCTACGGATCATCCGCCTCGACACCAATCGCATCCCGGCTCCCGAGCGGCTGGCGGCGGTGCATATCGATCACCTGGATCGCACCGATCTGTTTCGGTGGGCCCAGCCCGGCATCCTGAGGATGGACCGCGAGAAACTCCCGGAATTGCTCACAGTGCACGTGCGGTCGCAGCCGGTCGATCCGTGGCGGCTGACCGACTCATTTCCGCGATTCCAGGGTGGCCCCGAGGCTTGCCGCGATTACGGTGACGATTCGCAGTCTCACGAGGTGAAGGCTCTGGTCGAATCATGGGTCAAAGACACCCCGCGTGGCTGGCGGCAGATCGAGCAGGTCGTCAAGCGAATTCGTGAGGAGTACACGTTGGATCCGGCAGCTCGGGCCAGCCCCGAGTGCACCCACTCGGCGGCGGAGTTTCTACTCGAGACTCACCGCGGCCCCGATTACTTGTTCGCCTCGGCGACCGTGTGCGCACTCCGCTCGCTCGGCTACGCCGCGCGGCTCGTGAGTGGTTTCTATGCTGACTCAAAAAACTATGATGCCCGCTCCGACCACACGGCCGTGATGGCCGACGACGTGCATGTCTGGGCCGAGGTGCATGCCGGCTGGGGTCGCTGGATTCCCCTCGAGCCGACGCCCGGCTACGCGCTGCTCACGCCTCGACACAGCCTCATGGCTCACCTGGCACGCGGCTGCGGTCTGGCCATCGCCGCGATCATCGGCCATCCCCTGGCCTCGCTCACACTGCTCGCCATCCTCGTGGCCGCGGTCTGGCACCGCCGACGTCTGGCCGACATCGTCGATGAAGCCCTCTGGCGACTGCGATCACCGCGCCGCGGCGACACCGTTTCTCCGACGGCTGTCGTGGCGGCTGTTCGCCTCCTCGACCGGCGGTGTGGCCGGGTCGGTCTCCCGCGGCCGCGGCATCTCACTCCCGCCTGCTGGCTCGGCATCGTGCACGAACGGATTGCCGCCGTGGCGCCGGCGGCGGCGCAGCCCGCGGCTGCCGGTGCCTTCGTCCGCGCGGCGGACATCGCGCTCTACGCGCCGGCCGCCTCCGATCAATGTTCCCTGTCGTCCGTGAAGGCCGCGTCGGCGGTCTGGTCGTGGCGGCATCTCGTCGCCGCCCGGAGACTTTCGGTATGACCCTCACCGCAGACCGCCATGAGACTGACCTCGATAGCATCGACCAGGTGCGACGGCGGCTCAACCTCGTGCTCAAGGGCAAGGAGACGGTCGTGGAACAGGTGCTCGTGTGCCTGTTGGCACAGGGGCACCTGCTTCTCGAGGATCGTCCTGGCCTCGGCAAGACAACGCTTGCCAAGGCGTTGGCGGCTGCCCTTGGGGGACGGTTTTCGCGGGTGCAGTGCACGCCCGACCTGCTTCCCAGCGATATCACCGGCTTCAATATCTTCAATCAGAAGACGCGGGAATTCGAGTTTCGGCAGGGACCTGTCTTCGCCGAAATCCTCCTGGCAGACGAGATCAACCGGGCGACGCCACGCACGCAAAGCGCGCTGCTGGAGGCGATGGCGGAGCGACAGGTCACGGTCGATGCCGAACGGTTTCCGTTGGCCGACACCTTTTTCGTCATCGCCACGCAGAATCCCCATGAGCAGCATGGCACCTATCCCCTGCCGGAGGCGCAGCTCGATCGGTTTGCGATGAAGCTGGAAGTTGGCTACCCGCGCGCCGAAGACGAGCGGGCCATGCTGGCTGCGGCGATCGGTAAGCCAGCTGAATTCCGCGAGCCGCCGCCGCCGGCGATTCAGCCCGAGCACTTGGCGGCGATCCAGGCGAAAGTTGCCGCCGTGCATGTCGCGTCGACCGTGCAGGAATATCTCGTGCGGCTGGCGCGGGCCTCGCGGTCAGATCGCGACATCGCGCTCGGCGTGAGTCCGCGGGGGCTCCTCATGTGGCAGCGTACGGCCCAGGCGCGGGCCTGGCTCGACGGTCGTCCGTTCGTGACTCCCGACGACGTGCAGCAGGTGGCTGCCCCCGTGCTCACGGTGCGGCTGGGGCTCGACGGCGGTGATGCCGGAGGCGTGATCAGCAAGTTGCTCGAGAGCGTGGAGGTGCCATGAGCGAGGTGGTGTGGGGCGCGGTACTGCGGACGCTGCAGGCCTTCCTGCAAGGATCGCCGTTCATCTTCACGGGGCTCTGCATCGCCGGCCTGCTGAGCCGCCTGATGGGCCATGCCGACACGCGGCGCCTCTTCGGGTCGAATTCGCTGCTGTCCCTCGCGCAGTCATGGCTCATCGGTATGCTGCTTCCTGGCTGCTCGCTGGGTGTGATCCCCATCTGCCGGCAATTGCGGGCCAGTGGGATCGCCGTCGGCACGATCTTCGCCTTCGCCCTCTCGAGCCCGCTCTTCGACCCGCTCTCTTTGCTCTACGGCCTGACGCTCTCCAAGCCCTTCACGATCATGGCATTTGCCGCCTGCTCGCTGGTGGTGGTGATGGTGTCGGGAGGCCTGTTCGACTGGTTCTTTCCGCACACAGAGGCGCACTTTCCCGAGCCACCGACCCCACCGCAGGGAATCCGGCGGATGCTGGCGATCGTCGTGGAGATGGCCCGCGAAACAACCAGCGGTACCGCCGGACTCATCGGCATCGGCCTGCTGGGCGTGGGGCTCCTCGCGGTCGTTCTCCCGGCCGGTTCCCTACAGCTCTCGATGGCTCATGACAATCCTGCCTCACCACTGCTGATGACCGCGATCGCAACACCGGCCTATGCGACACCGATGATCGTGATGGCCCAACTCGGGTCGATGTTTCAGCATGGCAACTCGATCGGTGCGGCCTTCATCCTGCTCACGCTGGGAGCCGGGATGAACCTCGGACTGATCGCCTGGATGCTCGTCAACTACGGCTGGCGGAAACTCGTGGTCTGGTTCGGCATCATCTTCCTGGCCGTGCTGATCATCTCGTACGGAATCGAGCGACCGCTCTATCCACGGGAGGTCGAGCCGATCGGCCATACCCATGCCTTCGATCGCTACTGCGCGCCGTTTCATCCGGGGCAGGTGCCCAGCGGGGGCTTCCTGGCCGAGATCAGTCGGCGTGTGAAGCAGGAGACGCTACCGCACGAGTGGTTTGGCACGGGGGCGCTCGTCGGCCTGGTCGCCCTCGGCGGGTTGCTGCGGGCAGTCGATCCGAACCGGAGAGTCGACGCCTGGCTCGTGCGGCCTCGGGCCGATGGCCGTGTGGCTGACAGGTGGGACATCGTGATTCCCGGGCCGGTGCTCGCCCTGATCGGCCTCGGGGCGATCGTTGCCGGAAGCATTCTCGGCTGTTATGCCTACTATCCGCCCGCAGCCGAAGTGCTGCCGGAACTCTCCGACGCCAACATCGATGTTTCGCACGCCGCGATGACCGGCGACACCGCGCGGGCGATGCAGGCGATCCCCACCGCCGAGAATTGGACCCGCCGACTGCTCGTCGGCCGCTACCTCCGGGAGGGCCGCGTGAGCGACGCCGATCTGGCCGTGGTGCGGGAATACGAATCGCGGCTGGAGGAACTCGAGGACGCGATCGAGCACGGCGACAGTGGGGAGTCGCTCCGCGCACGGTCCCTCACGATCACCGCCGCCCACAGCCGACTGCGGCAGGCCTTTCAGCAACAGTCGACCGACGATTGAACGCTGGATCGTCCCGTCTTGCTGATCCCGTCGGTCTCGCTCAGCCGGCAGTTTCGTGGGCGTCGGCTTCGCGGCCCAATTCCTGATCGATGAGGATCAGGCCATGGCCGTCGCCTCCCACCAGCATCAGCCGGTCATGCACGTCGTCGGCCTCGGCTGTGTCGGCGATCTGCTGCGGTACGAACTGCGTCAGAAAACTGTGCGTGAGATGGTCGTTGTGCTTGTCAGCCAGATCGATCAGGTCGTTCATCCGCTGTAGGAGTGTGTGCTCCTGCGTGCGAACCAGATCAAACGCGGCGATCGCGCTTTCCCAATGACTGGCCGGAGCCTCGATCGTGGCGAACTTTGCCTGATAGTCGCGGTCATTGAGGTAGTCGACAAAGAGGTTCATGTGCGTGAGTTCGCCGAGGGCTTCACCCCGAAACCACTTGGCCATGCCGGTGAGGCCACGCACGCTCGCCCATGACGCCATCGAAAAATAGAGGAAGCCGGCCGATGCTTCGATGCAGATCTGCTCGTTGAGGGCTGCGGCGACTTCTTCATTGAGGGATTTGCGAAAGCTCATGGGGGCCAAACTCCAAGGAGAGAAAATGCGACAGAACCAATATGTCGACTCGACGTATGGTGCGTCAAGCAGCGGCCGTGTCGGTGGTGCGGTTGACCACCGCTGTAGCATGGACTGAATGGACAGGCACGTCCGCGCGATCGTCGCGCGGTCGCGCCGGTTTCGTGGCAGGCAGGCCACCCACGTCTGCCGCGAGACCCTATGGCATATTCCAATCACGCGCCCCCGCTCTCCACCATCGCCTTCGTCGGCACCTACGTGCCCCGCCGCTGCGGTATCGCGACATTCACCCGCGATCTGCGCTGCGCCGTGGCCGACCATCTGCCGAGTGCCCGCTGTCTTGTCGTGGCGATGGACGATGCCGGCCGACGCTACGACTACCCGGAAGAGGTGCGCTTCTGCTGCGACGATGGCGAGCGGGCGGCGTTTCGGCGGGCGGCCGAGTTTTTCGACCTCACCAATGTCGATGTCGTGTCATTGCAGCACGAATACGGCATCTTCGGCGGAGAAGCCGGAGAGAACGTGCTGGAACTCTTGCGCCACACGCGGGCACCGGTTCATACCACGCTCCACACCGTGCTTGCTGCGCCGTCAGTCGCGCAGCGACGCGTGATCGACGAGGTGCTCCATCTTTCGGCACGGCTGGCGGTGATGACCCAGCGCGGAAGGCTGCTGCTGCGGGATGTGTATGGCATCGCCGACGACCGCATCGACGTGATTCCGCACGGCATCCCC
>JBIKNV010000521.1:0-2550 GCA_044358475.1 Pirellulales bacterium
GTCACGGAGTGACGGGCGACGGCCTCGGCCCCACCGCAGCGTTCCTTAATCCCTATCCGCGTGATTACCGCCCCGGTGTTTTCAAGTTCAAGAGCACCGAGCGAGCCGACAAGCCCACGCACGACGATCTGGTCAGAATTCTCCACAACGGCATTGTCGGCACGTCGATGCCGTCGTTCGCCTTACTGAGTGATCTCGAGATCGACGCCTTGGCGGAGTATGTGAAATACCTCAGCATCCGCGGCGAGACCGAGATCGAACTGATGCGGGCCTTCTTCGAACTCGATGAAGAAGACGGGGGCAAACTGCCTGAAACCCGTGAGTTTCTCGTTGGGGAAATGCTCACGCCGGTTGCCGAAAAGTGGCAGTCGGCTGCAGATGCGGTGATCGCCGTGCCGGAGATGCCGGCCGACATCGATCTTGTGGCGTCGATTGCGAAGGGGAAGGAGCTTTTCTACGGCGACAAGGCCAACTGTGTGAAGTGTCACGGCGTGACAGGGCTCGGCGACGGACAGGCCAACGACTACGACGATTGGAACAAGGTGGTCGTGCAGTGGAGCCAGGAAGTGGCCGGCGATCAGGATGCGGCCTGGGTGGCTCGGGCCAGCCACGTCCTTGCCGGCGATGCCTTGCGGCCGCGGACGATCCCACCGCGGAACCTCCGTCAGGGGCTCTACCGCGGCGGACGTCGGCCGCTCGACCTCTACTACCGGATCCATGCCGGCATCAACGGCGCTCCGATGCCTGCCGCAGCGGGCACCGTGGCCCCTGAGGACATCTGGCACATCGTCAACTACATCCGGTCGCTTCCCTACGACCTTGACGGGGAACTCGGCGTCGACCGGCCGATGATCGCCAAGGGCGACTGACAACGAGGAGAACACCGTGGGCAAGCGACTGGCAGGAATGTTCTGGGCTCTTTTGTTTTTGGCCGTCCCCGTGTTCGGGGTGGCGGTTTTTGCGATCGCTCCTTCGATCAACGTGTGGCTCCCCAAGGATGTGTCGGAGCACGGGGCCTCGATCGACGGCCTCTTCTATTTCATCCTGGCGCTTACGGGCGTCGTCTTCATCGCCACGGAACTGCTGCTCTTCTGGTTCATGTGGAAGTACGACGCCGCGAAAAACACCGGTCCTGCCGCCTACATCCACGGCAGTCACACTCTGGAAGTGGTCTGGACCATCATTCCCGCCGCCACGCTGCTTTTCTTGGCGATCTACCAGATGAATGCCTGGGCCGACGTGAAGATGCGGCGGCCCCAGATGCAGCCGACGGTCGAGGTGGTCGCCCGACAGTTCGAATGGCGGCTGCGGTATCCCGGTCGCGACGGGGCGCTCGGCACGCCCGATGACCTGCACCTGGTCAACGATCTCCATCTGCCCATCGACGAGGACATCCTCGTGCAGCTCAAGAGCATGGACGTGCTTCACAGCTTCTTTCTGCCGCACGTGCGGATCAAGCAGGATGCCGTGCCGGGCATGAAGATCCCGGTCTGGTTCAAGGCGACCGAAACGGGCGCCTTCGACATTGTCTGCGCCGAACTGTGTGGCTGGGGACATTACAAAATGAAGGGGCGGGTTACGTTCGTGACGCGTCCTGAGTTTGATTCCTGGCTCGAGCGGAAGTACGCCGAGCAGGAGGCGACCCAGCCGGGCCCCGAAACGGTCACCGTGAAGTAAGAGGAGAGCCATGAGCACCATCACCACCCCAGCAACGACTGCCCCGGCGCCGCTGCCGACGAAGAAGTCCCGGCCGGTCGCCGAGTTTCTCTCCACCTACGTGTTCTCCAAAGATCACAAGGTGATCGGGCTGCAGTTCCTGTTCTCCACGCTGCTCTGGTTTCTGATCGGCGGCCTGCTGGCTCTCGCTGTCCGCTGGCAGATCGCCTGGCCGTGGTCCGACGTGCCGGTGCTTGGCAAGCTCTTCGCGCAGCAGGGCGGCCAGATGAGCCCCGAGTTCTACACCATGCTCTTCACGATGCATGCCACGGTGATGATTTTCCTCGTCATCATCCCGATCCTGGCCGGGGCGTTCGGGAACTTCCTGATCCCGCTGATGATCGGTGCCGACGACATGGCCTTTCCGACTCTCAACATGCTGTCGTACTGGTTCATGTGGCCGGCCTTCTTCGCGTTTGGTGCGAGCTTCTTCGTGGAAGGAGGCGCCGCCTCAGGTGGTTGGACGAGCTATCCGCCACTGTCGACCAACGTCGCCTCCTCACCGGGCAGCGGCTGGGGGCAGACCCTCTGGCTGCTCGGCCTCACGTTCGTTGGCGTGTCATCGATGCTCGGCAGTGTTAATTACATGACGACGATCATTCTCATGCGGGCTCCCGGCATGACGATGTTTCGCCTGCCGATGACGATCTGGGCCATGTTCATCACGGCCGTGCTGCAGGCCTTCGCCCTGCCGGTGCTCACCGCGGCCGGCTTCATGCAGCTGGCCGACCGGGTGTTCAATACCGGCTTCTTCTCTCCTGAAGGCCTGGTCGTCAACAACCTCACGAGCGGCCCCGGCGGCGGCCAGCCGCTCCTCTGGCAGCATCTCTTCTG
>JBIKNV010000532.1:0-4676 GCA_044358475.1 Pirellulales bacterium
GCACTTGTGATGCACTGGTATCCCTCAAAGGCCACCCGGGCATTACGATTTGTGACTGGAAAACCAGCACCAGCAACAAAATGCCGTACATGAACGGCAGCCATTCATATGTCCACCAACTAGGCGCCTATTCACTGGGACTGCAGCACCTCACCGGCCTACGCCCATCAGGTGGTACGGTTGTACTAGCCCGCAGGTGTGGCGAGCCAGACGTGTACGGCATCGACCAAGACGGACTGGCACTAGCCGAGGACGCCTACCTGGAACGCGTTAAGACATACCACGAAAACCTAGAAACCCAGTCACAGCAAGGCGTTTAGCCCTTAACTTGCGACAAAACCTCTACATCCGCATTCAGGTGTAGCAAGTTTGCTACGTGCGAGTTTCTGACACTTTTTTAGTTCCTTTGTACTAGCCCCCATGTTTGCACTGGTACTTTCTACTGTAGTAGGCCTCCAGAGTCCGGTAGTCAAGGTCGGCGGTTGCCCCCTTGGCTGGTACAGCAGTGGCTCGTATTGTCTTCCCACCAGCAGTACAAGTCGCCCGATAGTCGAGAAAAAGGGAACCTGCCCATTGGGCTGGAGCACCTCAGGCAACTACTGCCGCGACTAAATAGGGCCTACACTGCATTCAAGACACCGTAGTTAGCCTGTGGCCGACTTCAACGACATTCAAGACAGCGATGACATCGAACCGATTGACGGTGGTGTGAAGCCCGAAAAGCCGACTGGAGCTGTATCGCCATTCACTCGGGCTGAGAATCGCTATTCAAAGGGCCGCCCAATCAACGATGCCCAGATGCTGGAGCGCATCAACGCTGCCTACATGCTGATGATTCAGGGTGGATCATACCGTGAGAATGCCTGCCAACTTTCCACCCGCTACGGTGTCAGCTACCGTCAGGCAGAAAATTATCTGCATGAAGCCAAGAAGTTGATGAAGGAGGATTTCGCTGGAGAGCGAGCAGAATTCCTCAATCAAGTCAACAACATGCGGATGCACACCATCAAGAAAGCACTCAAGCGCGGCAACTTCCAAGTGGTCGCACAGCTTCTTGACAGCCTGGGACGTGCAATGGGCGAGGGAAGTGTGGAGGAGGCTGCTAATCAGGCTCCCACGCTGAACATCACGGTGGAGGATAAAAGGGGCAGGTGACGCCCCCGACAGCAAACCAGCCATGGTCCAGGTGTGCCTGGATCTGGCTTTCTGCGACTTCCACTGGAACGACAGCGTAGGTTTTCATTGCTGCGCTGCCGACTTTGCCGTAACTACACGAAACCACATCACCACTGGACAACCAGAGGCAGGTATCGTCATTGCGCCGGAGAAATACAGTCACGGTTTTGTGGTTCTAGGTTTGTAGCTGGAGCGCTTCTTGCCGGCATCGACCCGTGGTTTGCGTGGTGCTCCTGGAGCTTTGCGGGCCGTGGTCTTCGGGCGGGTGACTGAATCGTGCGCGGAAATTTTGCAGTTAATTTCAGCGATCCACTCTGGCTGGAGCGCATCCGGGCAGGGTGTCCCGCCGTTGAGGCGTTGGGATTGGGACCAGTACGGGATCAGCTCAAGCCATAGCTGATTCGGGCCCTCCTTACCGTATTGCTGGTGAAGGGACAGGAGATCCTGCCAGTCTGATTCGCGCAGCCTGGAGCGTTCTGCTGTCCACCGGAGATCGCGCAACATACGCTTGGCCAGGCGGATGGCCTCGCGTTCCTGTTCCCGTAGGTCAGCGGCGAGCTGCTTTTGCTCGCGCTTGGTGTTCCACTCACCCGACATGCCTGGTATGGCGAAGGTCAGCCCCTACCCTTGCACACCAGACAACCAACCGCAACCCAGCGGGGCGGTTTGTAAACTTGCACAACAGAGGGAGGGTAGGTGGCTGCCTGGGGTCCATAATTTGGGGGTACCGCAGCCAGCGACCAATGGCACCCTCTACCACGATCACTACCAAGGATGGCCCCGTGGCTGTCCGTCACCGTTGGCTGGGACAGCACCTCGCCGTCACCCCACCCATCAAGGATGGCGCTGAGGTCGCCTGCCGTGGCCAGTGGGTCATCACCCACACCGCCACCGGCTTCAGTTGCGCCAGCCTACTGTGCAGCCTCAAGAAGGCCACCGAAATCGCCAAGAACTGGGATGCCAGGTTTGGGCTGATCACGGTGCCCTCTGACGTGCAACAGTGGCCCCATAAAGAGGCCTGGGGCGAGACGGTGTCGGCAATCAACCGCCCCCTTAGCACCTGGGTAAGCCCCGACGACAGCGACGACATCGCCGCCATTTCTGCAGCCGAAGCCGGTCGTCCTATTGATCAGGCTGGAACTGTTCGCCGCATGATGTGGCGCGGCAAGTGGTGGCAACTTCCCACTGATACCGAACTGGAACTGTGGGTGATGGATAGTTGCTGTGAGACGCCTGATGGGCGGACTGTAGAACCCGATCACCCCGAATCCTGGCTGTCCATCCTCAACCTTATCTGAGCATTCATCATGAGCACCAAAATCGGAACATTCACCGTCGCAAACTACGAAACCGCGCAACCTATTGATGTTGCATGGGACAGCACACCGTATTGCTGGATCGTAGAAACAACCTACCGGGGGGCCACTGATACCAAGGCCGCATTCATGGTTGCCGATCTTGCTGGTCACCCTGGCAAGAAGCGGCACCGGCAACTATATCGTGACTGGCAAAGTAACGGCCACAATCACATCGACGCTGCAATCACATTCATGCAGACATTCATCCTGCCATCCGGAAAGGATGCGCGGCTGGTGTCGATGGCGAACACTAGCACCGGGATGTTGTTTGCCCTGGTATGAATCGCCATTCATGACTGCCATTCATGATTGCCATTCATGCCCGGATTGCCATTCATGCCTAGGCGTACAGGCGTACTGGTGCAGGGGCGTAGTACAGGCGCACTAGGGCACAGGCGTACTAGCGTACGGGTGTACTAGAGTGTCAATGTACTAGCGTACAGGTGTACTAGTATGATGTACTAGTACAAATGTACACTGCCCCAGATCCTAGCCTGCCAGGGCGATCAGAAATTCTAATCTGTCACAGCAGGGAAAAAGGGTCGACAGGGGATCCCGTGGCTGTAATGTGGGAGGGAACCACGCCAGACCAGGCTATGGACTTTTTCCATCTCACCGCCAAATCTTCCAACGCCAAGACGGGGCCCATTGCTGTTACCACGTCTAGCGCTGGCACTTGTCCGTCGACCTGTCCTTTTAACAACGGCGGCGGTTGTTACGCTGCCAGCGGTCCCCTTAAGTTGCACTGGGACAAGGTATCAGCCGGCGAACGTGGCGGCGATTGGCTGCATCTCCAGAGCGCGATCGCAAAAGCCAAGTTGCAGCCCGGCTCACTACTGAGGCACAACCAGGCGGGAGATTTGCCGCATGATCACGGGACTCTGAAGGCTACCACTATTGGGTACCTTCGCGCTATTTTCAGCGCCGCCAAGTTGCGGGCTTTTACGTATACCCACCACGTACAGACCGATTACAACCTACAGGTTGTGGCTGATTGTAACGCGTCGGGCTTCACAGTCAACCTATCTTGTGACTCGGAGACACAAGCGGCAAAGCGGCACGCTGAGGGATTCCCGTCCGTTTGTGTGGTTCCGTCAGGGGATCAGCGGCGGTCCTGGCAGCTGGATGGCGTCAAGTTCCAAACCTGTCCGGCCCAGCTGAAGGACGGGATCACTTGTGCTACCTGTCAGCTTTGCACTAGGGCCGACAGGTCTTGCGTTGTAGCCTTCAGGGCCCATGGCAGCGGTTCTAAGCGGGTGGATGCCGCCCTGGGAATTTGATCCTTTCACTTCGTAGGGTCTCACCAGTTGCAAGCGTGAGACCCTACCGGCGTTGTGGCGATTCTCAGCTGTCGCCTTTGTTGAGAATCGGGACAATCCCGAAGCTACATGTAACGGATCACAACAATTCGGGCCCCCGCGTCTCGCGGTCCGGCTGATCCTTCGCTAGGATGACACAGTAAGGAACACCCATCCCCACCATGAACACCCGTACACCGCTTGTTTGTTCGATCGTCGGCCTCGTGATCGTCGGCGCTTCGCTGCTGGTACAAGCCCAAACCAACGAGGCCCTGGCACGCTGCGAGAATCGCGGCAACTCCCAGGCCTACTGTCGCCTAGTGGTTCTGGGGCGTTGACCCTGGCCACAGAAAAAGCCCCCCAAAGGCGGGGGGCTGATGGGCTAGGTGGGATCAGTAAAGGTCAGCTGGGTTGATCGGCTGGCCTGCGGTGGTCTTGCAAGCGAAACCTAGGCTGCTGATGGTGCTGATTGACTGAGGGAGGAGGGTAACGCTACCGGTCAGGCTGCAAAGGGCCTTGGCCGCATCGTTCGCTGGGTAGGCTCGGACCTGGCCAAACGCTGACCGCAGCTCAAAGGTGGCTGATTGCATGTCGGGATAATGTTCCTTTCGACTCCCTTAGTCTACTACATCCAGGGCCCCAATGGTCGGGTTGTTACATACTGTAATATTTATATTTAGGGCCGCAACACATTGTTGACATTTAGGGGGGCACAGTTCGAGATATTTAGCGCGTACCCAGGGCGCAGGGAACCTACTGATACAATCCAATTTCTCTCTTCTGTTACACAGCCCCGGGTAGGGGGTCAATTCCTGTGATACTGTAAACAGGTACCCCCCTAAAA
>JBIKNV010000253.1:0-4668 GCA_044358475.1 Pirellulales bacterium
CACGCATCGGCGGAAATCCTGCCGTGGTACGCCAATTCTCGCGCCACCGTGCTCAGCCCTCACCACCGGCATTCAAGGGCGGGTCAAACCGGGGAGTCGCCACGTGCGAGGCCTCCACACGGTCGATCGCGTCACCGCCGGCAAGCCGCCGCTTGGCCGGCCGCGAGTCGCCGACGCGGCCATCGATGTGGGCCGTCACGTCGAGTTCCTGCGAAAGCGTCGACCACTGGCGGCGAAACTCGGAAATGCTCGCCCCCACCGACCGGCCAACCTCGGGAAGCCGCTTGCCGTACAGCATTACGGCAAGCGCACCGATCATACAGATTTCCACGGGCCCCAAGCCAAACATGATGCAGCCTCTGATGCCCGCAGTTCTCAGCCGTTGCCGGCGGCGTGGTCGGCGTGGTCGGCATTGCGAGACGACGCGGCATGGGTGTCATCTTCGATGCCCTGCACACCCCGCTTGAATTCGACGATGCCCTGACCGAGCGACCGCATCACCTTGGGCAGTCGCGATCCGAACAACAGAAGGACCACACCCCCCACGACCAGGAGTTCCACGGTGCCAAGGCCCATGAACGCCATCAGGGGAACAAACGCTTGATGCACGGGGAGGGTCTCCTGCAAATGCTGTCGGGCTTCCTCAACTCACTCCAAGTCTACATTCGCCCTCGAGGGGGTCAAACTGCTGCGCGGAGCACGCACGCGCCTTTCAGCGGTTTTTAGCCACTTGCATCGCCTCGCCGTTGAGGGGAGCGTAGCGGTAGTAGACCTCGAGCGTGAGCGCCGCCATGGCCGTCGCGTACACGCGACCGCCGTGCCTGCCCCACACGGGATCCGGGTCCCAACTGCCCTCGAGACTGCCCTCGTCTTTCCGCTGCAGCGACAAGACAGCCGCCTGAAGCCGACTGTTCCAGATCTCCCACTGCGGGCCACCCGCATGAAATGATGCCGCTGTCGCGTAGTACCAAGCATAGACATTCGGCTGCGACGAGTCGGGGGGCGACCCGGCAATCACGGCCACCGCCTCATTGACGCTTGGGTGATCCGGCGCCGCCCCGAGCAGCATTCGGCAGAAGAGGGCCTCAGCGGTCATCGGCATCGTCGGCCGCTCGCCGGAGGAGACACTCTGGAGAAATCTGCGGGCACGCTGCCGGGCTTGGTCGATGCCGCTTCCAGGTCCGGAGTCGAGCCCAGCCTGGGCGGCGGCCTCCAGCAGCATGACCTGCCAGCCGAGTTGGCTCGTGTCGCCCTTGTCGCCGGCAGCGTATCGCCAGCCGCCGGTGGTGGGATGTTGCATTGCGAGCGTGTAGCCGACAGCTCGCTCGAGCGGGCCTTGCAGCGCCGGATCACCCGTCATCGCCGCGCACTCGGCCAGCGCGATTCCCGCCATTCCATGGCAGTAGAGGGCAGCGAAAAACTCGGCGTCGCCAGCGAGCGATCCATCGGCCCGTTGGCGATCGACGAGAAACCGGATCCCCTTGGCCACGCGGTCGGCATGCAGGCCGTCGGTATGCGTGGTGCCTGCCCCGAGGAACGACAGGATAGCCAGACCTGTGACGCCATGGTCACACGCGACACCGGTCGCCTGGTTACGGTGCGGCCCCGAGTGACCCCGGCCGCCACCATGCCGCGCCACCTCCCATCGACCGTCCGCCGACTGATTCGTCGCCAGCCACACGAGCGCCCGGCGGACGGCCTGCTCGGTCGCCTCTGAACCGCCCCGGGCGACTGCGGCGGCGGCCCGGCGGGCCGGCCCGCGATCGGCGTAGGCAGCGGGCACCACGTGCTCGGGCTTCACATCCGTCGGCGCAGGACTCGCCTCCTCGGCAGACGGCTCGAGAAGCCGCACGACATCGTCGGGGACCCCTTCAGCCGAGGGCACGTCGGCGGGCGTCTCCTGCGGCAAGCGGGTGACGTCGTGGGGGGCCGACGCCGCCAGATTCGTCGCCTCCGTTGATTCAGACGGCAGCACCGGGCTCTCGAGCGGGTCGCCTCCCTCCTCACTCTCGGCGGCCACGACCATGACCATCGTCATGCGACCTTCGTCGGTCTGCCCCCAGGACGCCGGCATGAACCCGGCCAGCAGACCGCAGGCGACGGCCAGCAGCAGGTGCAGCCCGACGGACAGGAGCACACACTTGGCAAGCGTATGCGACTGCAGCCAGCGCGTTCGCACGACAATCGCCAAGCCGGCCGCAATCGCCGCAGCAAGAATGCCGATGACCAGCCAGATGGAGTGCATCACGTCTCCTCGCCACGACCGCCTAGTGCCGCGCAGACCGGCCGCGAACCGAGATCGCCACATGCCGCACGCCGGCCCCGCGACAGACTTCGTAGACCTCGGTCATCCGACCGTGGGATACGTCTCGCTCACCACGGATCATGACGACGAGGTCAGGCATGGCTTCCCGGCGATCGGTCAGCTGCGCTGCCAGGTCGTCGAGGCTGACGGATTCGTTGCCGAGCCGCAGCGTGCCGGCGGCCTCCACCTCCACAACCTCCGGCTGCCGCGCCGCGACGGCCGCCGCGTGATCGGCCGCGGGAAGGTCGAGATCGAAGGCCCGCTCGTCGGCGGAAAACTTCGTGGCGCACATGAAGAAGATCGTGAGCACGAGGATCACGTCGATCATGGGCGCAAGGTTGGGCGTGGGCTCGTCGTCATCGATAAGTCGGACCAGGGGCATGGCGGGCTCTCCGGGGTCAGGCCGCCGCGCGGCGACGGCCCTCACCCACGGTCTCGAGCGCGATCTCGTCGATCACCTGCTGGCAGGTTGCGTCGAGCCGCAGGGCCAGGCGGTCGACGCGACTGGTGAAGAACGAGTGCAGCACCATCGCCGGGATGGCCACCAAGAGCCCCATCGCGGTCGTGATCAGCGCCTCGCCGAAGCCCCCCGCCAGCATGTCGGGCCGCCCCATCGCCCCCGCCGCGGCGACATCGTTGAATGATCGGATCAGGCCAAACACGGTGCCGAGCAGCCCCAGCAGCGGTGCGATCGTGGCCACGCCGTTGAAGACGCGGCGATAGCGCCGCAGGTGCATGATTTCCCGCTCGCAGGCATCGATGGCCGCTTGTTCAATTTCGACCGCCGGCCGGCCCCAGCGCCTGACCACCGCAGCGAACACGCGGGCCACCGGGCTCCCGCTGGAGTCGCAGGCGGCGATCGCCTGCTGCCGCGAGAATTCCCCGTCCTGCAACTGCTTCATGAAGCGGTCCACGAACATTCGCGGCACCACGCGGCCGGTCCGCAGGCTGACGGCTCGCTCGATACCAAACACGGCAAGCGCCAAGGAGCATCCGATCAGCGGTACCATCAGGATGCCACCACCGACGACCGTGGAGAGCGGGCTCCCGGAAGCGATGCCCGGCGTGTTGACTGGCGGACCAACGGGTGGCAGGGAGGGCACTGATACAGCCGCCGCCGGGTTGGCGGCCAGCCTGATCTCCTCAGAGGATTCCGGCGCAGTGGCAGTCGTTTCTGCGCCAGCCCACACGCGGGTTCGCTGGGCCTGGGCTGGAGCCGCTGCGCAGAGCATCACTCCAACCGCGAGCACGGCGGCAAACCGCTTCTGATCAAGGGGAAACCGTCGGCGACGCGGCCCCACTCCTTCGGGCACCGCTGCAGGCCACCGACGCTCCGGTCCTCTCATCACGAAGGATCGTTCCGCCCGGCCGGTCTCAACGAGTTTTCCCGCCACGGCACCCGCCACCACTACAACCGTCACGCCGCGCTGCGACAGCCCCCGAGCGATCACACACACAGCCGCCAGGCGCAAGCCGGCGGGATGACGCACCAACCAGCGCCACCGCAGCCCCCGGGCTCGCGCCCGGGGCTTCCTGGTGGGACAAGGCCCGCACACACAGCCGCCAGGCGCAAGCCGGCGGGATGACGCACCAACCAGCGCCACCGCAGCCCCCGGGCTCGCGCCCGGGGCTTCCTGGTGGGACAAGGCCCGCACACACAGCCGCCAGGCGCAAGCCGGCGGGATGACGCACCAGCCAGCGCCACCGCAGCCCCCCGGGCTCGCGCCCGGGGCTTCCTGGTGGGCGGGGCCCGCCGGGATGGCGGGCCTCCGCGGCCGCAGCGACCTGTGGTCGCGTAGGCCGCAAGCCTGCGGGGGCCATGGATGGCCCCGCAGGCGTGAAGCTAAAACTGCGCGTCGCAGCCAGTGTCGACGTCGCCCACCATGTGCAGATGGTCGTGATCGATGTAAACGACTTCCTGGCAGTCCTCGTCCACCGTGGTGTAGGGCACCGGCCAGCCGATTCGCTTCACTTCCTGGTAGTAGACCGTGCACTTGTAGTGGGCATGATGCAACTGGGCCGGACCGACGAGCGGATAGTGCCGCGGCGGATCGATGTAGTCGGAAATCTTGCACTTCGTGATGCGCACGTGATTCCGCTGGATCTCGTAGAGGAACGGCCAGTTGCCCTGCACCGGCCGGGCCTTCTCGAGGGCCCGCATCACCTCATCATCGCTCGGTTCATCGAGCGCCTCGCAGGGGGCTCCTGGCGGGATGGGGCCGAGCACAGGTGCCCGCTCATACCGCTCGTAGTTCCAGAAGTGATCCTCGCGGCTCTTCTGCATGCCAACCGGCACGGGGATCGGGATGGCCAACGGGCCGAGGTTCGGGCCCTGGGCTGCGAGCCAGAAGCACCCGGTTTGC
>JBIKNV010000254.1:0-4661 GCA_044358475.1 Pirellulales bacterium
CCGATCGAGCCGCTGGAGTTCACGGAAACTCCCCTTCGCGACGTTCTTGCCCAACTGCAGGACTCGCAGGGGATTCCGATTCTGCCCGACACCCGCGCACTCGAGGACTTCGGCGTCGATCTCGACACTCCAATCACTGGAAAAACTGTTCCCGGGGCATCACTTCGTTCAGCACTCAAGCGGCTCCTCGAACCTGTCGACCTCACCTACTTGGTGCAGGACGATGCAGTGCTCATCACGACAAAAGACAAGGCTGCCGAGAATCTCATTCTCAAGGTTTACCCCGTCGGAGACCTCGTGATACCGGTCTCGCCGATCTCCGGTGCGGGTGCTGCGGGTCTCGGCGGTGGCGTGGGCGGCGGCGGTGTCGGAGCCGGCATGGGTGGCATGGGCATGGGAGGAGGCGGTATGGGAGGTGGCATGGGCGGCGGCATGTTCCAAGTCGCCGATGCCCGCGAGCGCACTGCCCCTGACAACGGCTCGACGGCCGCCCCGCGGATGGCAGCCGTTCCCTCTCGCGACGCTGCTGTCGACATCTCGCTTCCCGCCGCAATCGTCGAGTCGGATGATCTGCGGAAGGCCATCACGAGCTACCTTGACGACGGTGTTGGTGATCTTGCCACCAAACTCGCCCGCATCCGCGCCACGGCGGCGGACCTCGGTCGGCAACAGCGATTCGACCGCGCGGTCGACCTGCTTTCCGCAACGATCGCCGCCGGTCATGCCGAGCCCTGGATGTATGAGGCTCTGGCCATCGCCATGGAGGCCGCCGGACGGCCACGAGAGGACGTCGAACGCGCCCTGCTCTCGGCGGCTGACTTTGCGGCTGCTCCGCATGAACTTGTGTCACTGGCCAATCATCTCGCGCGGCTCGGCTCCACTTCCATGGCCTTCCGGTTATGCCGCGGCGCCGTGGCCCTCGATTCGGCCAATCGTGAGGCCTATGCACTAGCCATGGCGTTGGCGGTGAAGATGGACGACCCGGTGGCGTTGCAATGGGCCTGCGCCGGAGTGTTACGACATACATGGCCTGCGAACCAGCAGGACCTTGCCGCCCGCGCCTCCCGCCTGGCCAAGGCGACCGTGGAACAACTTCGTTCCGCTGGCGATGCATCGGCAGCCGATGCGTTTCAGACAGCCATCGACCAGGCCCTCGTCCGTGACGTTGTCTTCGAAATCACCTGGAACGGCGATGCCGACATCGACCTGCTCGTCGAGGAACCCAGTGGGATGATCTGTTCGCCGGCGATGCCCCGCTCGAATGGCGGCGGCACGCTCCTGGCCGACACTGACGTCGCCGGGAATGCCCCGAACGCCACGCAACGCGAACAGTACGTGGCGACCGAAGCCTTTCCGGGCACCTACCGCATGCTGCTTCGACGAGCTGCCGGCACGGTTGCTGCCGGCACGATCACGGCCGAATTGATACTGCACAAGGGCACTCCGCGAGAGCAGACCATTCGTCGACAGGTGCCGTTGGGCGCGGACGAACTGATGCTGACTGTCGAGGTGCCCGAGGGCCGACGCCGCGAGCCCCTGTTCGATGCCCAGGTTGCTCAAGACGCTGCGGTGCAGGTAGACGTTGGCCGCGCCATTTTGGCCCAGCAATTGGCTGCCATGAGCGATCCCGCGGCGGAGGCCTCGCTTTCCCAGAGCCGTGGCCAATCACCGGCGCAGGCCGGCGGCCTGCCCTTCTTTGGTGGCAATGCCGTCGGCTACCAGCCGGTGATCCAATACCTCAACGATGAAACACGCTTGCAAGGGGTCGCCGTGGTGTCATCCGACCGGCGCTACGTGCGGGTGAACATGATGCCGTTCTTCTCCGGTGTAGGACAGGTACTGCAGTTCAACACGGTTTCCGGTGGTGGTGGCGGTGGCGGACAGGGCGGTGGTGGTATGGGCGGTGGTGGTATGGGCGGTGGCGGTATGGGCGGTGGCGGTATGGGCGGTGGCGGTATGGGCGGTGGCGGTATGGGCGGTGGCGGCATGGGTGGCCAACAAGGTGGCATGGGCGGCGGAATGATGTAACGAGGCCCACGCATGCCAACCTTCGGAGTCATTCTGGCGGCAGCAGGTCAAAGCAGCCGGTTCAACGACACCAACTACAAAAAGCCATTTGCGCCGCTGGCTGGACGCGCTGTCTGGCTGCATTCGGCCGAGAAATTTCTCGAACGTGACGATGTCAAGCAGGTCGTGATCGTCGTCGCTCCCGAAGACAAGGAAGCGTTCCTGGAAAAATTTGGGGCGAATTTGGCCTTCATGGGCGTGACGCTCGCCGATGGCGGCACGCACCGAGCCGAATCGGTTCGCAATGGGCTCGAAAAACTTGGTCCCGAGATCGACATGGTCGCGATCCACGACGCCGCCCGCCCTTGCATCGCTCAGCCGTGGATCGACCGAGTCTTCGAGCAGGGCAGCAAAACTGGCGCGGCCATTCTGGCGATTCCCATCGCCGGCACGCTCAAGCGGGTCGGTGCTGACTCCGTGATCACCGAGACGGTCGATCGCACCGGCCTCTGGGAGGCGCAGACGCCGCAGGTCTTTTCCCGCGCCGTGCTCGAGCAGGCGTTCGCCGCCACGCAGGGTCAGCCCACCGACGAGGCGCAGGCGGTCGAATTGATCGGCCAGCGGGTGAGCGTCGTGCCGGGATCACCAATCAATCTCAAGATCACCTCCCGTGAAGACCTGAAACTTGCCGAGCAGGCACTCAAGGCCCTTCCGGCCCCGAAGTTCTCTGGCCCGGCCCACCCCTTCGCCGGCGACGACCTGTGGCGATGAGCATGCCCACTGACCTCCTCTCCGATTTCGAGGCCCGAGGCCTCGTCCACCAGACCACCGATGCTGCGGCGCTCCGGGAGTGGCTTGCCACACCGGGCCGCCGCGTCTACGCCGGCTTCGATCCGACGGCCGACAGCCTCCATGTGGGGCATCTCGTCGCCCTCGTCCTCTTGCGGCGCGTGGCGGCCGCCGGCCATGAACCGGTCGCCGTGCTGGGCGGAGCCACCGGCATGATCGGTGACCCGAGTGGCCGTAGCGAGGAGCGCAACCTGCTCTCACCCGCGGAACTCGCCGCCAACGTCGCCGGCGTCGAACGGCAGATCCGCGGCATCCTCGAGAGCACCGGCCAGCGGGTGCACGTCGTCAACAATGCCGACTGGATGCGGGGCGTCGGCTACCTCGAATTCCTGCGGGACGTTGGCAAGCACGTGCCGCTCTCGCAGATGCTCGCCAAGGATTCGGTCAAGAGTCGGCTCGATCGGGATGGCGGCCTTTCCTACACCGAGTTCAGCTACATGCTGCTGCAGGCCTGGGACTTCGTCCATCTCTCCGACGTGCTCGACTGCCGCGTGCAGATCGGCGGCAGTGATCAGTGGGGCAACATCACGGCCGGCATCGAGCTCGGCCGTCGGCTCCGCTCCCGCGACCTGCATGGCATCACCTGCCCGCTGCTTACAAAAGCCGACGGCACGAAGATGGGCAAGACGGCGGCTGGGGCGATCTGGCTCGATCCGAAACGCACGAGCCCCTACGCCTTCTATCAGTATTGGATCAACCTGGATGACGACGATGCCAGCCGGTGCCTCGCGCGGCTCTCCGACCTCGCGCCGGAAGATCTTGCCGCATATGGCGAGAAGCGGGCCGCCAATCCAGCTGCCCGAGAGACACAGAAGCGTCTTGCCGAAGAGTTGACCCGTCTGGTTCATGGCGACGCCGGGCTGATCGCCGCCCGCCAGGCCACGGAAATCTTCTTTGGCGCCGAGATCCGTGACCTCGACGATTCAACGCTTGGTGAGATCTTCGCCGATGTGCCGAGCCGGGAGTTTCCCCGTGGGAGCCTCGATGGCGAAGGGCTGCCGCTCGTCGAAGCCCTCGAGGCGACGGGCCTCGCCGCCAGCCGCGGCGCCGCCCGGCGGACGATCGAGCAGGGGGGCGGCTACATCAACAACCGGCGCGTATCGGATGCCACCTATCGCCTCACGCCCCGCGACCTTGCCGGCAGTTCGACGCTCGTGCTCCGCTCCGGAAAAAAATCCTACGCCCTCGCCCGCTTTTTGTAGGCCACGCCTCGGCGTTATGAACGTTGCACATCGCGATCAGTCGGTTCCACTGCAGTCCCCGGGCTGGCGCCCGGGGCTTCCTGGTGGAACGCATAGCAAGCCTGCCCTCCAGGAAGCCGCAGGGCGCAAGCCCGCGGGATGCCCCGCCAGTCAGCGCCACTGCAGTCCCCGGGCTGGCGCCCGGGGCTTCCTGGTGGAACGTTCGCGTGACTCAGTTCTTCAACCACCATTCACTCCTCACTCCCCCTTCTTGCTCCTCCGCCCCGCTCTTCTGTGCTTGCTTTTCGGCCTTGCAGCCCCGTTGCCGCTCGCCCGCGCCGACGACCTGCCGCCGGCTGGCCGCACGGCCGGCCTCGAAGACCGTCTCAAGGCTGGCCTTCGCGCCCAGTTGCCGGCGGAGGAAGACTTCATCGAGAAGGTCGTGCTGCTCGTGCGGACCGGCAAACTGCCGGGCAAGCTCGTCGACTCGACCTACATCTGGGCGATCGAGCGGCGAAAGGAGTATCCGTTTCCCGCGTTCGAGAAGGCATTGCGACTTCAGGCCGACAAACTTGGTGTGAGACTGTAGGCCACCGGGCTTGCGCCCGGTGCTTTCTGGTGCCG